>JALOQG010000211.1 GCA_025453505.1 Myxococcota bacterium
TGGCTAGACAGCTGATGACCGAACCGGTCTTCATCGGCCCGGACCACTTCATCACGCCGCCGAAATCGCCGAGCAGCTCCCACACCTTTGCGGCCGGGGCCGCCACGACTTCGCTCACTTTCACTTCCGACATGGCAGCGATCTCCTCTTTCGCGTTGGTAGCATGGGGTCATGAACGGCGCCGAAGCCCTGCTGCGCACCGCGTCCGCCTCGGGCATCGAGGTCTGCTTCGCCAACCCCGGCACCACCGAGATGCCGCTCGTCGCGGCGCTCGACCGCGGCGCGGGCGTGCGCGCGGTGCTCGCGCTCTTCGAGGGCGTGTGCACCGGCGCCGCCGACGGCTACGGGCGCATGCTCGGCCGCCCGGCGCTCACGCTGCTGCACCTCGGCCCCGGCTTCGCCAACGGCATCGCCAATCTCCACAACGCACGACGCGCGCACACGCCGATCGTCAACGTGATCGGCGATCACGCGACGTGGCATCTCGCCGCCGACGCGCCGCTCACCAGCGACATCGTCTCGCTCGCGAATCCCGTCTCGGGCTGGGTGCGCTCGGTGCGCCGCGCCGAAGACGTCGCCGGCGACACCGCCGCCGCGATCGAGGCGTCGCTCGCCGCGCCCGGATGCGTCGCGACGCTGATCGTTCCCGCGGACTGCCAGTGGGAGGAATCGCCGGGCGCCGCTGCGCCGGTACGCCGGACCGCGCCAGCCGCCGTGTCCGGCGATCGCATCGACCGCGCGGCGCGGGCGCTGCGCGCAGGCGACGCGGCGATCCTGCTCGGCGGCATCGCGCTGCGCGGCGCGGGCCTGCGCGCGGCGGCGCGCGCGCGTGCCGCGACGGGCGCGCGGCTGCTGCACGACGTGTTCGTCGCGCGGCTCGAGCGCGGCCGCGATCTGCCCGCGATCGAGCGACTGCCGTACTTCCCCGAGCAGGCGATCGGCGCGCTCGCCGGTCTTCGCACGCTCGTGCTCGCGGGCACGCACGATCCGGTCTCGTTCTTCGGCTACCCGAACGTCCCGAGCCGGCTCGCGCCCGAAGCCTGCGAGCGGATCGTGCTCGCCGCGCCGGACGAAGACGTCGTCGGCGCGCTCGAAGCGCTGGCCGATGCGCTCGGCGCGTCGCGCGAGCTGGCTGCGAACACGGCGGCCGCACGGCCCGGTCTTCCGAGCGGCGCGCTCGACGTCGCGACGCTCGGCCAGACGCTCGCCGCGCTGCAGCCCGAGGACGCCATCGTCGTGGACGAATCCGCGACGTCGGGCGCCGTCTGGTTCGCGCAGGCCGGGAGCGCGCCGCGCCACACCGTGCTCGGTCTCACCGGTGGCGCGATCGGCCAGGGTCTGCCGACGGCGGTCGGCGCCGCGATCGCGTGTCCGGACCGCAAGGTGATCGCGCTGCAGGCCGACGGCAGCGGCATGTACACCGCGCAGGCGCTGTGGACGATGGCGCGCGAGTCGCTCGACGTCGTCGTCGTCGTGTGCGCGAATCGCGCGTACCGCATCCTGCAGATCGAGGTCGCGCGCGCCGGCATCGCCGAGCCGGGCCCCGCCGCGCGCTCGCTCACCGATCTCACGCATCCGACGCTCGACTGGTGCGCGATCGCGCGCGGCCTGGGCGTGCCGGCCGTGCGCGCGGAAGACGCCGCTTCGTTCGCGAAGGCGCTGGCCGATGCGCTCGCCGAGCCGGGCCCCGCGCTGATCGAAGCGGTGCTGGCGTGAGCGGCTCGCTCGCGCATCCGCGCTTCGCGTACGAGAAAGGCCTGCACGCGCTCGGCGACTCCGCCTGGGCGTGGCTGCAGCCCGACGGCTCGTGGGGCTGGAGCAACGCCGGCCTCGTCGAGAGCGACGGCCATACGCTGCTCGTGGACACGCTCTTCGATCTGCCGCTCACCGCGGCGATGCTGGACGCGATGCGCGCCTCGGTGCCGGCCGCCGCGCGCATCGGCACGCTCGTCAACACGCACGCCAACGGCGATCACTGGTACGGCAACGAACTCGCGGAGGGCGCCGAGATCGTCGCCACGCGCGCCTGCGCGGACGAGATGGCGCACGATTCGCCCGCGCTGCTGGCGGGCTTCCAGAAGCAGGCGCCGAACCTCGGTGCGCTCGGCACCTACGTGCTGCACTGCTTCGGGCGCTTCCACTTCGAGGGCATCACGCCGCGGTTGCCGACGCGTACCTTCGAGCGCCAGCATACGCTCCACGTCGGATCGAAGCGCGTCGAGCTGATCGAGGTCGGCCCCGCGCACACGCGCGGCGATTGCCTCGTGTCCGTCCCCGACGACCGGCTCGTCTACACGGGCGACATCCTCTTCGTCGAAGGCACGCCGATCGTGTGGGCCGGCCCGATCCAGAACTGGATCGACGCCTGCGACCGCATCGCCGCGCTCGGCGCCGAGGTGATCGTGCCCGGCCACGGCCCGATCACCGACGCGCGCGGCGTCGCGGCCGTGCGCGCCTATCTGGTGTACGTCCGCGACGCGGCCCGCGCGCGCTTCGACGCCGGCCTCGACGCGCGCGAAGCCGCGCTCGACATCGCCCTCGGCGACTTCGACGCCTGGGGCGACGCCGAACGCATCGCCGTCAACGTCGCGACGCTCTACCGCGAGTTCGCGGGCGACGCGTCGTCGCCGAACGTCGCCGAGCTCTTCGCACGCATGGAAGAGATCTGGCGCAACCGGCGCGTGTAGGACCGGACGGACGGGAGGATCGGATGCGACGGGCGATCCCGATGGCAGCGTTCGCGTGCGCCGCGGCGCTGCTGCTGGCCGGTCGCCCGGCCGCGACGCAGCAGCCGCTTCCCGACGAAGCCCGCGGCTCGACCTGGCAACTCGACCCGTCGCAGAAAGGACGCACGGACCTGATCTCCTATCGCGCGCTCGGGCGGAAGGACTTCCGCGCGAAGCAGCCGCCGCCGCAGGCGCGCGCGAGCGCCGATCGCCTCGGCGCGGCGACCTGCTCCTACCTGCTCCCCGATCAGGAGAGCCTGCGCATCCAGGCGACGCCGCGGAAGCGCAAGGACGGCTCGTGGGAATACGTCGCGAAGCCCGACCGGCTGCGCTTCTCGGGCGCGATGGACCGCCGCTGCTCGTGGTGGAACGACCGGCAGAAGCACTTCGCGCCGGACTACGTGCTCGCGCACGAGCAGATCCACTTCGCGCTGACGGAGATCCACGCGCGGCGGCTGAACGAACGCGCCGAGGACGTCGTGCGTCGCTTGACCGCCGTCGACCGCGATCCGCATCGTGCGATCGAAGCCTCCGAGGCCCGCCTGAAGCAGGTGCTCGAGGAGGAGGCGCGTGCGCTGCTGGCGGTCAACGATCGCTTCGATGCCGAGACCTCGCTCGGCGAACGCCGCGAGGCGCAGGAGCGCTGGCGGGCACGCGTCGAGCAGGAGTTGCGCGAGACCGCGCGCTTCGCGCACTGAAACGGAGGAACCATGGGAGATGCGATCCTCGCCGCCGGCGGCGGCTTCCTGCTCGCGGTGCTCTGGTTCGACCTGATGTTCGACGTGCAGGCGCTGCGCGCACCGCGCGGCGCACCGGTTCCCGAAGCCGCACTGGCCTCGATCGCCGGCTACTACCGCCGCGTCACGATCGACGCGCAGCCGATGCCGCGCCTCGTCGGCATCGTGATGGCGATGCTGCTCGGCGCGCTCGCCTTCGGCGCCGGCGGCTGGGATGCGCGCCGGATCGCCTCGCTCCTGCTGCTCGGCGTCCCGATCGGGCTCGCGCTGACCCGCGTCTTCCCGCAGGCGCGCCGGCTCGCGCTGCGCGAGGACGCCGGCGACGAGCAGAGCCGGCTCGCGCGCGGGATCGCATGGGCGCACGTCGCCTGCCTCGTCGCGATCGCCGCGTTCCTCGCGATCCGCGTCACGGCGTAGCGAGCGATCAGACTCTTTCGATCACGGTCCCCGTGCCGAGCCCGCCGCCGCAGCACATCGCGATCAGCGCGCGCCGGCCGCCGCTGCGTTCGAGTTCGTGCAGCGCGCTCGTGATCAGGCGATCGCCGGTGGCGCCCGTCGGATGGCCGAGCGCGATCGCTCCGCCGTTCGGGTTCACGCGCTCCAGCACCGGCTTGCACGCGAGCTGCCACGCGAGCACGACCGACGCGAACGCCTCGTTCACTTCGTAGACGTCGAAGTCCTCGATCCCGAGCTTCGTGCGCGCGAGCAGCTTCTGCGTCACCGGAATCGGACCCTTCAGCATCGTCACGGGATCGACGCCGACGATCGTCGCGTCCACGATGCGCGCGCGCGGCGTGAGACCGTGGCGCTTCACCGCGTCCTCCGACGCGAGCAGCACGGCGCTCGCGCCGTCGGTCACCTGCGACGCGGTGGCCGCCGTGTGGATGCCGCCTTCCATGACGGCCTTCAGCGTGGCGAGCTTCTCGAGCGACGAATCGCGGATGCCCTCGTCGCGCGTGATCCGCACGTGCTCGCCGGTCGGCTTGCCCTCGGCGTCCACGACCGGCGCGTCGATCGCGAGCACTTCGCGGTCGAAACGCCCTTCCTTCCAGGCGCGCGCCGCGTTCTGCTGGCTGCGCAGGCCGAAGCGATCGGCGTCCTCGCGCGTGATGCCGTATTCCTGCGCGATCAGCTCGGCGCCCTGGAACTGGCTGTTGAACGCGAAACGCGCGAAGTAGCTCCTCGGCACCGGGCGGCCGAGCTTCTTGTCCGCGAAGTTCGCGCCGAGCGGGATGCGGCTCATGCTCTCGACGCCGCACGAGACGACGAGATCGGCGAGGCCCGAGCCGACGAGGCCGGTCGCGAAAGTCGTCGCCTGCTGGCTCGACCCGCACTGCGAATCGACCGTGGTGGACGCGACTTCGATCGGCAGCCCGGCCGAAAGCCACGCCGTGCGGCCGATGTTGAACGACTGCTCGCCGACCTGCGAGACGCAGCCGCTCACGACCTGGTCCACCGCCGCGGGATCGAGCTTCGCGCGCTCGATCGCCGCCCTCTGCACGCTGCCGAGCAGATCCGCCGGATGCACCGTCGCGAGGCCACCGCCGCGCTTGCCGAGGGGAGTGCGTACGGCCTCCACGATGAATACGTCGCGCATGTCGATCCTCCAGATGCGGGGAGCGGCAAACTAGCAGGACGCTCGCGCGCGGTCTGCCGCTGCCTCGGGTCGCGGGCTACGATGCGCGTCGTGGCCCGCCTCGCGTGCGCAGCTCTCGCCTTCCTCGCAGCAGCGCTCCCGGGCGACGCGAGCGCGACCAATCCGTTCGTGCGCATGACGACGGTGCTCGGCTCGTTCGACATCGAGCTGTGTGCGGAGGCGTCGGCGACGTGCGCGGGCGATGCGCCGGCCTCGGTCGCGAACTTCCTGCGCTACGTCGACGAGGACAAGTATCCGCCGACGCTGTTCGTGGACTTCCGCACCAGCGCGCCGGATCCGCAGATCATCCAGAGCGGCAGCACCTTCATCCGGGAGGAGGGAGAGGAGTTCGTCCTCGACTTCGTGCCGGAGTTCGATCCGGTCGAGCTCGAAGTCGGACGCGGCCTCTCGAACCTGCGCG
>JALOQG010000212.1 GCA_025453505.1 Myxococcota bacterium
ATCCGGCCGTCGCTCCCGAACTCTGGCAGAAGACCGAGGACGCGCTGCTCGGCTTCAAGTTCTGGTACACGCAGCCGACGCCGCCCGGGATCATCGACGACATGTGGTACTGGTCGGAGAACCACCAGATCATCTTCCACACGCTCGAGTACCTGGCCGGCCAGACGTGGCCCGCGCGCGTCTTCACGACGACCGGCATGACGGGCGAGGAGCACCGCGCGCATGCGCGCGCGAAGATCGTCCGCTGGCTCGAGCACAAGGCGCGCTTCGGCTTCGACGAGTGGCACTCGAACGTCTACTACCAGAAGGACGTGACGCCGCTGCTGACGCTGGTCGAGTTCGCCGACGAGCCGGAGATCGCGACGGGCGCCGCGATGCTGCTCGACCGCGTCTTCCTCGACCTCGCGCTCAACAGCTTCCGCGGCGCCTTCGGCGCGACGCACGGCCGCACGTACAAGAAGGACAAGATGACGGCGCTGCACGAGGACGTGTATGCGCTCGCGAAGCTGGTCTTCGACCAGTCGCCCCTGCCCTATCAGCCGGGCACCGACGCCGGCGCCACGCTCGTGGCGCGCGCGCGCCACTACGCGATGCCGCAGGTGGTGGAGGACGCCGCGCGGGCGACGACCGCCTACGTGAACCGCGAGCGCATGGGCATCCCGCTCGACGAGTTCGCGCCGCTGCCGCAGGCGCCGGGCGGCGGGATCCTGATCGACGACTCCGGCGCGGTGCCGCCGCCGCCGGCACCCTACGGCTTCGACTACCGCGACGAAGAGAACCTCTTCATCTACTGGTCGATGAGCGCGCTCACGGCGTGGCCGGTGCTGCCGCTGGTGTTCGAGACCGCCGACAAGTACGGGCTCTGGGAGTCCGAACTCTTCCAGCCGTACGTCGAGATCCGTGACGCGGTCGGCTCGCTGGCCTTCGCGCAGATCGCGGCCTCGGCGCTGCCGCACGCCGCGTCCGGCCCACTGCTCGAAGAGGTGAACACCTACACGTACAGGACCGCGGACTACATGCTCTCGAGCGCGCAGGACTACCGGAAGGGTTCGCGCGGCAACCAGTACCACTCGTGGCAGGCGACCTTCGACCCGAACGCCCAGGTCTTCACCACGCATCCGGGCATTCCGCCGCGCCGCACGCTCGACTGGAACGACGACGGCGAGCCGGGTTCGTGGACCGGCACCGCCTCGCAGCCGCGCAGCGCGCAGCACGAGAACGTCGCGATCCACATCTACGCGCCGCAGTACACGATCGCGCCCGGCGTGTTCCGTCCGCTCACGCGCTACGAGCCGTACACGCACGCGTACTTCCCGCAGGACCACTTCGACGAGACGGTGCGCGCCGGCCACTGGACCTTCGGCCGCCGGGGCGACGGCTACATCGCGCTCTACTCGTGGCGGCTCGCCGAGTTCGTCGATCACGGCCCGGACGTCGCGACCAACGGCATGCTGCAGCCCTTCGACCTCGTCGCGGACGGCGGCCCCGACAACGTGTGGATCGTCGAGTGCGGCAGCGCCTCGCAGTGGGGATCGTTCGCGGCGTTCCAGGCCGCGATCGCGAACGCGCCGCTCAGCGTCACGCAGATCACGACCGGGCTCCCGCCGCGCACGCGCGGTCCGATCTACGACGTCGCGTACACGTCGCCGAGCCAGGGCTCGATGACGTTCGGATGGTTCGGACCGCTCGCGGTCGCGGGTGCCGAGGTGCCGATCGTGGACTACCCGCGCATGGACAATCCGTGGACGCAGGTCCCGTTCGAGAACAAGAACCTGCTCGTGCAGGATCCCGCCACGGGCAGCGTGCTCTGGCACGACTTCGCGCGCGGCAAGCGGAGCGCGTTCCGTCTGCCCTGATCAGCCGGCGCGGAAGTGGAACTCTTCGCGGACGATCTTGCCGCGCTCGACGGTGTAGACCGCGATCTCTTCCATCTGCGTGCGCTGGCCGGTGGACTTCTGGGTGACGTCGATCCAGAACTTCAGCGCGAAGCCGGTGGCGCCGACCCACGGGCCTTCGAGCTTCAGCTCGTGGATCTCGTGATCGGCCTCCCAGCCGCGGTACTTGGCGAGCACGGCCTGCTTGCCGCGCCACGCCATCGACGCGCCGACGCCTTCCACCGACTCGATCCCGCGCGCGAGCCACCGGTCCTCGACTTCGTGCGACGCGCCGTCGCGGATCAGGGCGGCGACGCTCTGCGCGACCTCGAGCGGCGTCGCGCCCTTGCCCGTCTTCACCGGCTTCGGCGCGAGCGACGTCTTCTTCACCGTGTCCTTGCCCTTCGACTTCTTCGCCTTGTCCTTGCCCTTCGCCTTCGCCTTCGCCTTGTTCTTCTTCGCGCCCATCGGGGGGATCCTCCTCGGTTGCCGAACGCTTAGCGCGGCTCTGTGACGGACCCGGTCGCGGTGCGCGCCCCGCTGCGCCAGTCGAGGTGCAGCGCGTGGCCGCTACACGCGACGTCGAGCGTCTCGCTCGGGAAGGCGGCCTGGCACCAGGGCGCGTCGTAGCGCGGGAACGCGCCCAGCGGCACGACCTGCCCGGCGCGGCGCAGCGGCCCGCGCCAGTCGAACTCGAGCCGGCCTTGGGACGGCGACTCGTAGCGGACGCGGAGCCCGTCGATCGCGCGGGGCGCCGCCTCGATGCGCGCGACAAATCGCTCGAAGGGTCCGTCCGTAGCCTGGCGTCCCAGCTCGCAAATCCAGACGTTCTCCGCGCCGGGCGCGAGGAGTTCGCGGCCGCGGTCCTCACCCGCGTCGGGCGATTCGTCCCAGTGCGCGGGCTGCGCCGAGAAGAGCGCGAGGTAGCCGTCGCCGCGCCGCGCGAAGCGCCAGCCGCCCTGCTCGCGCACTTCATCGAAGTGATCGCGCGGGAACCAGGCGTGCGTCAGCCGGTTGCGATTCGCGACGTGCAGCGCCGGCTTCGCGTGGATCCGGTAGAGCGCGAGCACGACGTTCCCGCTCTGCGCCACGCGCGGCAGCGTGGCGGTGCCCGTCCACCAGCCGGGCGAACGCGCGCGACGCGGACCCGGGTGCGTGGTGAAGCAGACCGCGTCGCCGCCGAGCGACGCGTGCCACGCGTGCTGTTGATCGCCGCCGAAGCCGGGACGCCAGTCGAGCGCCGACGAGAGCTGGTAGTCCGGCGTCCGGACCGTCACGACGTTCACCTCGGGACGTGCGTTGCGCGTCAGATCCCACTCGAAGGCGCGCGCGACGAGCGGCAGCGCGCGTACGCGCGCGAGCGTTTCGAGCAGCCGCCGGCTGGCGCGAAACGGGCCGAAGAAGTCGTTGTCCCACCATTGCCAGCGGCCGAGCAGCCGCACGAAGCCGGCGATCGTGCGCGGGTGCGTGTACGCCTCGAGCGAGAGCAGCTCGAAGAGGTCCTCGTCGCGGCGCGGATCGAGTCCCCAGCGATCGAGCTCGTCGAGGCGGATGCCCATGCGCTGCCGCACCGTGACGACGGGCCGGCTCGTGTCGGCGGCGATCGCGAGCAGCGCCGGCGGCGGGCGATACGCCGAGAGCGCGAGCGCCACGGCGCACTGGTTCTCGACGCGCGCGAACGAGCCGGTGCCGAAGAGCAGCTTCATCGCGTCGGCCGTGCCTTCCTCGCGGTTCCATTTCTTGCAGCGGTCGTACGAACGGCCGTGCGTCGCCGCGAAGGCGCCGCGGAAGTGGTGCAGCGCCATGTCGAGCACGAGCAGGTCCGCGACCATCGCGGCGCGCGTTCGGATCTCGGCGTCGCGCGAGAAGTCGACGAGCGTCAGCAGCGCGAGCAGGTCCTCGTCGTAGTAGACGTGCGAGAGCCACTCGCTGAAGCCGGTGCGGAAGCGCATCTCGAGCCAGCGCGACACGCGGCGCCGCGCGCGGTCGCGCCGCTGCGCGCCCGTCTCCCCGGTCTCGACGAACACCGCGTCCGGGAACTGCTCCGCCGCGACGAGGTCCGCCGCGGCGAACAGGATCTGGTGGTTCTCGGTCCACGTGCACATCGCGTCGCGCGAGCCCGCACGACGCTCCGAAGGGTGATACGAGAAGCCGAGCACGCTCTGCCGCGCGCGCGCGACCAGCGCCGGCGGCAGGCGCGGATCGTCCCCGAACGCGAGCAGCAGCCGCAGCACGGCGTGCAGCACGAAGTCGGCGCAGTCGTGGCGCGCGTCGACGAAGTCGAGCGCCGCCTCGAAGAGCGGGACGTGCGCGGGCCCTCCCGCCGCGAGACGTCCCACCTCGTGGAGCACCGCGCACAGGTGCGCGGGCGTCGGGCTGCGCCGCACGAAGGCGAGGAACGCCGTGCGGCGCGACTCGAAGTCGCCCGCCGCCGCGCATTCGGCGTGCGGATCGACGAGCGCGTCGGTCGGGATGCCGGGCGGCACCTCGCCGCGGAGCGTCAGCTGATAGCTCAGGATCGGGTGCCCGACCGGATCGGCCGCGCTCATGAATCGATCCGGCGGACGAAACAGGTGCCATCCGGCGCGACGCGCGCGAAGCGCACGGCACCCGTCACGCGAACCCCACCGAGCGCCACGTCGATCGGGTCTGCGGCGACGAGCTGCACCAGACACCGCTCGCCGTCGGCGAACGCGACCTCGACGAGCCGACCGCGGATCTCGAGCTCGGCGATCTCGGCGCGCAGCGCGGCCGGATCGAAGGCATCGACGCCGAATCCATGCAGCGAGACGTAGACGCCTTCGGGCGGCACCCGCTCCGAACCGCGCACGAACGGCGACGCTGCGAAGCGACCGAACGCATTCGCGTCCTCGAACGAAATCGCACCGACCTCGCCGAAGCCGTGGATCGCGGCCACTGCCGAGACGAGGCCATCACGGCGCCGCACCGCGCACCAGTCCGGCCCGCGTTCGACGGCCGGCGCGACCTCGTCCGCGACCGCGTAGCCGCCGCAGCGCAGCCAGCGTCGGCGATGGGCGGCGGCGTGATGGATGCGCAGCTCGAGCGCGCCCTTCGCAATCGACACGGTCTCGACGCGCTCGAGCCAGAGCGGGAACGGGTGCTTCCCGATCACGAAGAGCTCGCCGGGGAAGAAACAAGACGCGGCAAACCGGTCGACACAGTCGATGCGGTGAATCCTCGCGCGGCGTGACGCGATGCCCTCGTCGTCGAGCAGCGAGATCTGCGCGTCGGCGTCCAGGCGGTCGGCCGCAGCGCCGAGACAGGGTGCCGCATGCGTCGCGTAGCCGAGCTTGCGGTAGAAGGGATCGTCGCCGTGCGACTCCCCCTCGCCCCAAGGCAGGCTCGGATGGTGATCGCTGCCGTGATTCGCGACGCGCACGATGCCGTCGGCGCGTGTACCACGGACGAGCCAGCCGGGCTCTGCGAGCGGACGGCAGAAGTCGCCGCGCTCGACCGCCATCGGTGTCTCGACCGCGGTCCAGACCGGATGCTCGGGCGGCAGCACGAGACCCGCGAAGCCCTTGCTCGCCCAATACGGCGACGCCGGCCCCGAATAGCGCTGCGCCATCGGCAGGAACG
>JALOQG010000213.1 GCA_025453505.1 Myxococcota bacterium
GACGTTCTGGTTGGCCTCGCGCACGACCGTGCGCATCAGCGCCGGGTCCTTCGGAAGATCCGCGAACGGGTGCGTGATCATCACGCAGCGCGGACACCCGGCGCCGACGCTGAGGCGAGCCTCGCCGATGCGCAGCGTGCGGCCGCGCCACTCCGCCTCGGGAAAGCCGGACGCGGCGCCGTCGAGCGCGAGCACGAAGTTCGGACGGAAGCGGCGCACGTCGACGCGCGACGCCGGCGCCAGCTCCGCGAGCCGTCGCAGCGAAGCGTCGGTCACGAACAGCACCGGGAAGGCGTCGAAGTAGGTCCCGGGCGGCGACTCGTACTGGAAGATCTCGGGCGGGAACACCGAGAGATCCGGCAGCGGCTCGTCCTTCTCGCGGCCGAAGATCGCGCGCAGCTCGGTCTCCATGTCGGTCGAATCGGGCGCGGCGCGCAGGTAGTGCGCGAGATCGCTCGCGGGATGCCGCGGGTGCAGCGTCACCTTGCGGCCGATCGCGGCGCCGAGACGCTCGTTCGCGTCGGCGGCATCGGCGCGGAAACGCGCACCGTCCGGCGTCTCGATCTCCGGTGCGGGCATCACGGCCTCCGCACCGGTGGGAGCATCGAGGTAGCGCGCCCGGCACTGCATCAGCGCCGCGATCTTCTTGGCGCCGACGATGCCGCCGCGCGCCTCGTCGCGGATCGCCCAGCCGCGATCGCCCGGCACGCCGAGCGGCCCGAGCCGCGTCGCGTCCACGCGTTCGCCCTGCATCGACTTCACCGGATGACGCCAGATCTCGATCAAACGACCCCGCACTTCGTTCACTCCTCTCCGGGCTCGCTGCCCCCGGGCATCACGCGCGCGCTCGCATCGTGCGGCCGCGCGGGCTCCGGCGCCAGTTCGTTCAACCGATCGATGAGCAGCCGCAGGCGGCCGGCCCGGCGGCGATCGAAGTGGAGTCGCAGCCTCGCCAGGTCGGAATCCTCGCCCTTCTCTTCGGGCAGCGGCGCGGTGACTGCGAGCCGCCCGTCGACGACGACGTCCGCGAACTCCGCGTTCAGAGCCGCGAGCTGCGCCGCGTCGGGCGCGACGCGCACGCGCAGCACCAGGACGTCGTCGACGAAACGACTCGAGTGGTAGTTGCGGTAGAAGTCGACCGTCTCGCGCACGGCGTCGTCGACGTCGTCGGTGACGTGGAAGAGCGCGAGGTCGTCCGGGCTGATCAACTCGCGCGCCAGCAGGTGCGTCTCGACGTAGCGCTGCCAGTCGCGCCAATAGTGACCGCCCGGCGCGTCGACGCACACGACCGGCAGGATCTCGGAACGGCCGGTCTGGATCAGCGTCAGCGCCTCGAAACCCTCGTCGTGCGTGCCGAAGCCGCCGGGGAAGAGCGCGATCGCGTGCGCCTCCTTCAGGAACGCGAGCTTGCGCGTGAAGAAGTACCGAAAGTTGATCAGCTTCGGATCGCCTGCGATCACCGCGTTCGGGTGCTGCTCCCACGGCAGGTGGATGTTGACGCCGAAGGAGTGTTCGCGGCCCGCGCCGAGCTGCGCGGCGCCCATGATGCCGTCGCCGGCGCCGGTGATGACCATCCACCCCTGCGCGGCGACGTGCTCGGCGAAGCGGCGCGCGGCTTCGAAGGCGGGATCGCCCGGCTGCGTGCGCGCGCTCCCGAACACGGCGACCTTGCGCACGTGCTCGTACGGAGCGAACACGCGCAGCGCATGGCGCAGCTCCTTCACTGCGTTGGCGAGCAGGCGCGCGTCGCTGCGGCCGGCGCGATCCGACACGAGCCGCATCGCCGCGACCATCAACTGGCGCACCGCCTCGCGGTTGCCGTTCGCGCCGTAGCGCGCCTCGGCGCCGTCGAGCAGCTCCTCGAGGCGAAGATTCAGCTCGGCGTCGGGGAGCTCGAAGCGCGGCGGGGACACGCCGTAGGAGTCGCATACCCCGATCGCAGCGTCGAGCCCGATCGGCGACGGATCGCCGGAATCCTCGGCTAGGCTGCTCGCGATGACTGAATCTCCCGGCCGCTTCCTCGTCACCGGCGCCAACGGCAGCCTGGGCCGCGGGCTGATCGGACACCTGCACGGCGCCGGCGCGAAGGTCCGGGCGCTGGTCCGCTCCGAACGCGCCGCGACGACGCTTCGCGCGCTCGCACCCGCGCCGGAGATCGCGATCGTGGACTGGTCCGACGCGGCCGGACTGGCTCACGCCACCGAAGGCTGCGATGCCGCGGTGCACCTGGTCGGCGTACTCAAGGAGACGCCGGCCCAGCGCTACGCCGACGCGCACGAAGGCACCGCGAACGCGCTCGCCGCAGCGGCGAAGCAGAGCCGCATGCACCGCATCGTGTACCTGAGCATCGTCGGCGCGGGCGTGGACGCGAAGAACGCGTGTCTCGCGTCGAAGGCGCGCGCGGAGGCGATCCTGCTCGCCCCGCCGCTCGCGACCACCGTGCTGCGCCTGCCGATGGTGCTCGGCGGCGACGACCCGGCGAGCTGGGCGCTGCGCGCGCGATCGAAGGCTTCCGTCGTGCCGCTGGTGCGCGGCGGCGCTTCGCTCGAGCAGCCGATCGACGTGCGCGACGTGCTCGCGGCGATCGCGGGCGCGCTCGAACGGCCCGAACTCGCCGGCCGCGTGCTCGACGTCGCGGGGCCGGAGTCGCTGCCGCGCCGCGAGTTGATCCGCCGCGCAGCGGCACTGCGCGGCAACACGCCTCGCTTCGTGCCGATTCCGCTCTTCGTCGTGCGCGCGTTCGCGGCGCTCGCGGAGCGGATCAGCGCGACGCCGCCGCTCACGACGCCGATGCTCGGCGTGCTCGAGCACGACGACCGCGTCGATCCGCGCCCGGCTTGCGAGGCATTGGGCCTCGCACTCACACCGCTCGACGAAACGCTGCGGCGCGTCGTCGCGGGAGACGAGCTTGCCTGAAAACACCGGCGCGGTGCCCGTCCGCCGATCGAGTCCGCTGGCGCGGGCGCTGCCCTGGATCATCACGCTCGCGTGCTTCGCGTTCCTGTACACGCGCATCGACGGCGCCGCGCGACGCGCGGGATCCACCGCGATCCCCTACCTGCTCGCCGTGTTCGAGAGGGTGGACTGGTGGTCGTGGCTGGCCTTGATGATCCCCTACTCGCTGTTCTTCTTCCTGGTCGACTCGGCCGTCGTCTGGCGCGTGGTCAACTGGTTCAACGCGCGCGTCGGGTACGCCGACATCCTGCCGGTCCGCGCGAGCACGTACATCCTCTCGATCCTCAACGAGCAGATCGGCAAGGGCGTGATGGCCTACTACCTGAACCGGCGCGACGGCGTGCCGGGCTGGCAGGTGGGCTCGAGCATGCTCTTCATCATGTTCTGCGAGTTCTACTACCTGCTGACATGGGCGTGCGTCGGCGCGGCGCTGCGCTGGGATCGCATCCCGGACGCGTTCCGCGTGCTGCCCTGGTTGGCGCTCGTCGCGCTCGCGTTCTTCGTGGTGTGGGTGGCCTATTTCCGCGGCGCGTTCGCGCCCGGTTCGGGGCTGCGCGACCGCCAGATCCTGCACGCGTTCCGCCAGGCGCGTCCCTGGCACTATCTCGGCGTGATCGTGCTGCGATCGCCGGCGCTGATCGCGGCGGCCTTCGTCTATTCGCGCGCGCTCGGACTCTTCGGCGTCGAATCCAGCTTCCTCGAGATGTTGAGCCTCTTGCCGCTGATCTTCTTCGGCGCCGCCACGCCCGGCCCGATGCGCGCCGTCGCGATCACGCTGTGGGTCCAGATGTTCCCGCAGCACACCGCGGAGATGGCGGTCTTCGGACTCGTGATGCACAACTTCTTCATCTTCTTCAACGCGGCGATCGGGCTGGTGTTCTTGCGGCGTGCGAACCGCGAGCTGATGGGATCAGCGGCGTAGCGCCAGCAGGCGATCGCCCATCGAGACGAGCGTCGTCGCGACGAGGCCGGCGGCGAGCCACCACACGAGTTCCGGGCCCGGCCACGACCAGCCGAGCGTGTCGCGCACGATCGGCACGGCGACGGCCACGAAGTACGCGATGCCGTTGCAGCGCCCGAGCGCGCTCGCGCGCAGCGGGCGGCCGGCGAGGGTCTTCGAATCGAGCACGTACTGCACGAAGGCGGCCACCACGAGCGGCGGCAACGCCCAGGGCACGACGCCTTGCAGCGCGTGCGCCGCGAGGCCGAGCGCGCAGAGCGTGGCGTCGACGCTGTGGTCGAGCAGACCGCCGAGCGCAGTGGACTCTCCGTAGCGTCGCGCGATCGGACCGTCGGCGAGATCCGTCGCGACCGCGGCGAAGAAGAGCACGGTGGCGAGCGGCGCGCGGCCGGTCGCGATCGCGACGGCGAGCGCGGGCGCGATCCCGAGCCGAAGCGCAGTGAGTGCGTTCGCACGCGTGCGCCAGCCCTTTCGCGCAGCTGCCTTCTGCGCATCCGCTGCGCCCGCCTGTTCCGACACGTGACGCAGGTTACCATCCTGCGTCCCCGAGGAGGGTGCGGATGCGAGTCCTGGTGACGGGCGGCGCAGGCTACATCGGAAGCGCAGTGGCCGAGGATCTGGTGCGCGAAGGCCACGAGGTCGTCGTCTTCGACAATCTCTCGAAGGGGCATCGCGACTCGGTGCCGCCGGGCGCGAGCTTCGTGCACGGCGATCTCGGCGACGCCGCGACGCTGCGCACGGCGCTCCAGCGCGGACGCGTCGACGCAGTCGTGCACATGGCGGCCGACTCGCTGGTGGGCGAGTCGGTGGCCGATCCGGCGAAGTACTACGCGAACAACGTCGGCAACGGACTCGCGCTGCTCGACGCGATGCGCGCGGTCGGCGTCTCGAAGCTGGTCTTCTCGTCCACGGTCGCGGTGCATGGCGAGCCGAAGAAGCTGCCGATCCGCGAGAGCGACCCGACGAACCCGATCAATCCGTACGGCGAGACGAAGCTCGCCTTCGAGCGCGCGCTGCGCTGGTACGACTCCGCCTACGGCATCCGCTCGGTCAGCCTGCGTTACTTCAACGCCGCCGGCGCGACCGAGCTCTGCGGCGAGCGGCACGACCCGGAGACGCACCTCGTCCCGATCGTGCTGCAGGCCGCCGCGGGAGAGCGGTCCGAAGTCGTCGTCTTCGGCGACGACTACAAGACGCGCGACGGCACCTGCATTCGCGACTACATCCACGTCCGCGACCTCGCGCGTGCGCACGTGCTCGCGATCGACGCCTGTGATCGCGCGAGCGAAGTCTTCAATCTGGGCGTCGGCGGCGAGGGAACGACCGTGCTCGAGCTGATCGCGGCGGCCCGCAAGGTCACCGGCCGCGAGATCCCGGTGCGCATCGGCGAGCGGCGGCCCGGCGATCCCGCACGGCTCGTCGCGAGCAACGAACGCGCCGAGAAGGAGCTCGGCTGGCGCGCCGAGCACAGCGACATCGAGACGATCGTCGCGTCGGCCTGGCGCTACTACGAATCGC
>JALOQG010000214.1 GCA_025453505.1 Myxococcota bacterium
GCGGATAGGTCGCGGCGCCGCCCTGCACGGCCGGGAAGATCCCGCTCACCAGCAGATCGACCTCACCGCCGTCGAGTCGCGTCTGGAGGTACGCGATCACGTCGGGCGTGAGCGCGATCTCGAACACGACCTCCACGCCGCCCGGCACGAGATCGCCGGGCGCGAGGCCGTCGATCGTGCCGATGCCCCAGTAGTTGGTGTCGAAGCCCTCCCGCACGTTGTTCGAGACGTCGCGTGCGACGCCGCTCGCCCAGTCGCTCGCGTACGCGTTGCGCACGCCCGGCGCCGGCGCACCCGGCGGCGAGAAGGCGCTCGTCTCGGTGAACGAGGCCGTCGTGAAGCCGTTGCGGTAGGCGACGCCCGACACTTCGAGCGGTCGGCCCGTGTCGGCATCGACGCCGCCCGGCAGGTAGCTCGCGTACGGGTCGTAGGTCGGGTCGTAGTTCCAGGCGCCTTGCTGACCTTCGGGCTTGAGCGTGAGCGTCAGCGTCGCCGACGTGATCACGTAGTTGCTCGCACCCTGGCCGGCCGCGATCGCGCCGCTCGTGTCGAAGTCGAGCAGGTACTGCGCGTCCTTGTCGTCGAAGCTCGGATCGGCGGGTGCGCCGAACACCGAAGCCGTCGTCTCGAAGCCGGCGGCGCCGTTGAACGGATACATCCAGCGGTCGCCGGTCGCGTCGAAGGTCGTCGCGTCGGCGCTCGCCGCCATGAGAAAGCCCGCGAGAGCGAGCGTGAGCATGCGATTCATCGTTCCATCTCCTCGTTGGGTGAGAGCGCCGTTTCCCCTTCCCAAGGGCGAACAGCTGGCTGGCCGGACGAGGCGGGCGGGCTGCGGTGCACCGGGCCTGCGCTCGAACCGCCCGGATGCGCCGTCTCGATCGGAAGCGGGTCAGTCCACGACGGGTGCGAGGCCTCCGAAGCGGGTGTCCCAGCTCGCGAGATGTCGGAAGTGGATCACCACCTGGTCTTCCGTGGGGCCGTGGAAGAGCGTGTTGTGCCAATGGACGTTGTCGTAGACCGAACCGCCCTCGAGCACGCTGGCGCGGCAGTCCATGTGCAGGCAGCGGAAGCGGCCGATCTCGCTCCGGTCCGTGAGATCGAAGACGTAGAAGACGAGCGCACAGCGCGCTTCGGCGCGCAGCGCCTCGACCAGCGGCGAGTCGGCGCTCAGCATCGTCGTGATGCTGGACGGGTCGAAGTCCGCCGCCGAGCGGTAGCAGCGCTTCAGCGATTCGATGCCGCGGTCGTAGACGGCGCGCGATCCCTCGCCGATGCCCGACTCGTAGATTTCGCGCCACGCCTTGGTCTTCGCGTCGAGGTCGCGCGGCAGCAGGCCGCAGATGATCGAATGCGAGACGACGCCGAGCGCCGCGCCCGGCCTGCGAACCGTCACGAGCGGCGCGACGCCCGCGTGCGGCGCGCCGTTGCGCTGCTCCATCGTCCAGGCGCGCAGCTGCACCTGCCATTCGAGAAACGAGAGCGGCAGCGGCTTCACTCCATCTCCGAGCATCGGATCCTCCTAGAGCGCACGGACCGGGTCGGCCGGGCGCAACACCTGGACGCGCATGCGTCCGTCTTCTTTCGCGACGCGCGCGTCGACGCCGAACACGTCGCAGAGCATCGCTTCGTCGATCACGCGCTCGGGCGCGCCCGCCGCGTAGAGGCGGCCGCGGTGCAGGATCGCGACGCGATGCGCCAGCGACGCGGCTTGTTCGAGATCGTGCAGCGACACGACGATCGCGACGCGCCGGTCCTGGTTGATGCGCGCGAGCCGTGCGAGCACGTCCCACTGGTGGCGTACGTCGAGCGCCGCGGTGGGCTCGTCGAGCAGCAGCACGGGCGTCTCCTGGGCGAGCGCGAGCGCGAGCCATGCGCGACGGCGCTCGCCTCCGGACAACGTCTCGAGCGTCCGGCCGCGCAGGTCGCCGAGCTCGAGCGCCGCGATCGCCTCGCGCACCGCGGCGCGGTCCGCCGCGCTCGGCGGGGTGAGCGCGCGCCGGTGCGGATGCCTGCCGCTCGCGACCAGCTGCTCGACCGAGATGCCTTCGACGCAGCTCGGATCCTGCGGCATGCGAGCGACCTGGCGCGCGAACGTGCGTGGCGCGTGCCGCCACACGTCGGTGCCGGTCGCCTCGATGCGGCCGAGGCGCGGCCGTAGCGCACGGCCGAGCGCCGCGAGCAGCGTCGATTTCCCCGACCCGTTCGGCCCGACGAGCGCGACGATCTCACCGGCGTGCACGGCGAGCGAAACGTCGCGCACGACGTCGCGCTCGCTGCCGGGCGGCCGCAAGTGGACACGCTGCGCGTGGAGCATCGGCACCGTCACGCGACCTTCTTCCACAGCAGCCACAGGAAGTACGGCGCGCCGAGCACCGCGAGCAGCGCACCGACCGGGAGCTCGAGCGGCGCCGCCGCGACCCGCGCGAACGCGTCGGCGAGTACCAGCAACGTGGCGCCCGCGAGCGCGGCGAGGGGCAGCAGCGTGCGATGCGTCGGTCCGGCGGCGATGCGCACCGCGTTCGGCACGACGAGACCGACGAAGGCCAGCAGGCCGGCGACGCTGACCGAGCCCGCCGCGAGCAGCGCACCGATCGAAGCCGCCGCGATGCGCGCGCGCCGCACGGGCAGCCCGACACCGGCGGCGGACGCATCGTCGAGCAGCAGGAGATCGAGCCAGCGCACGCAGAGCAGCGCCAGTGCGAGGCCGATCGCGGCCGTCGTGCCCGCGATCGCGACGTCGCCCCAGCTCGTGCCCGCGAGCGAGCCGACGACGAAGCCCGCGAAGGCCGGCGCGCGATCCGCGAACAGGAAGGTGACGACGGCGATCGCCGCGAAGAAGAGCGACTGCAGCGCGACGCCGGCCAATACGAGCCGCAGCGGGCCGACCGGGCGCGTCGTCGCGAACGCGACGCCGAGTACCAGCGCGACCGCGACGAGACCGCCCGCGAACGCCACGACCGGGACGAGCGCGGGCCACGCGGGGAAGAGCACGATCGCGACGAGTCCCGCCGCGCCGGCCGCCGCGGTCACACCGAGCAGGCCGGGATCGGCGAGGGGATTGCGCACGGCGGCCTGCAGCAGCGTGCCGGCGACCGCGAGGGCCGCACCGATGGCGACCGCGGCGAGCACGCGCGGCAGGCGGATCTGCGCGATCACGGCGTGCTGCGGATGCGACGCGTCGGCGATCGCGCGCGGCAGCTCCGCGACCGGCACCGACACCGCGCCCGCCGCGATCGCCAACAGGCACGCGGCGAGGAGCAGCGCGCCGAAGAGCGCGGGGAGCGCGCCCGGTCGCGCGCGCAGCCGGCGCGAACGCAGCGCGATCGCGGCCGCGGCCGCTCTCACCGCTGCGCTCCGACGGCAGGAGCCGTTGCGGTTTCGCCGTTCGCGAGCGCGACGAGCGCGCGGGCGGCGTCGGGCAGCGCGAGGCCGGGATTCACGGTGAACAGGCCCGGGTCGAGTACGTGCACGCCGTCGACGGCCGACTGCGCGATGCCGCTCCACGCGCCCTGCGCGCCGATCTTCGCGTCGAGCGTCGCGCGGATCGCGCGCGGATCGCCGTGCGTGACGACCAGCACCAGCGCGGGGCGCGTCGTCGCGATCTGCTCGTCGGAGATCTCGGCGTAGCCCGGGATGCGTTCGGCGCCGCCCGCGTGCTTCGACACGGAGTCGAAGCGCAGCGCGCCGAGCAGATCACCGAGCCAGCTGCGCTCGGTCACGACGAGCCAGCGCGCCGCCGTCCCGAAGAGTGCGAGCGTCGGAACCGGTGCGTCGAGGGCGAGCTGTGCGAGCGCCGCGCGCGAGGCGTCGATCTCGCGCTGCATCTCGGCGGCTACACCGGCCTGCACCGCGAGCCTCTCGAGCCCTTCGAAGGTCGCGGCGACGCTGGACGAGTCGAGCAGCAGCAGCTCCGCGCCGAGCGGTGCGACGTTCTCCGCGAGCCGCGCGTGCATCGAGACGTCGCCGACGACCACGTCCGGCCGCGCCACCGCGAGCGATTCGAGGCTCGGCGCGTGCGGCGTGCCGAGATCGACGACGCCGGCGCGCGCGGCCTCGTGCATCGAACGGCGAACGGTCGCTACGACGCGCACCCGCGGCGCCGGCATGCGCGCGAGAGCGTCGTCGACGTAGGGCAGCAGCGTCGCCACGCGGAGCGGCTCGGCTTCCGCTCGCGCGGAGGAGGGCGCCCACGCGGCGAGGCTGCCGAGGGCGACGAGGCCGAGGAGCAGGGGGCGCATCCGGACCCGGCCGAGAGCCGGCCGGGAATTCCCAAGACGAGCGGGCACGGTCTTCTCCAACTGGGGCGAGCGAAAACCTTCGCTCTTTCAGCTGGCTAGCGACGTGCCTGGCTGGCTGTTGCGACGCGCACGGTAGGGGGCTTGAAATCGAAAGTCAATTTCAACTAGAGTGCGGCTTCTTCCGGACCGGATCCCTCGAGCCAGCGAACGCCAGCCAGGCGGAGCGGCCGGAAACGAAAGCCCCCGGGCGTGGAGGTGGACGTTTCCGATGCGGGCGTGGCTCGTGTTTTCGCTCGCAGCGGGCGTGTTCGCCATTTCGCTCCCGGTCGCGTCGACCGGGCGGGCGCAGGACACCCCCGTGGAGGCACCGGAAATCCTGGTCGAGGAAGTGCGCACGGCGGATCCGGAGGTGGAGCAGGTCTACGAAGACCGCCCCGTCGAGACCGAGGTCGTGCGCGCGAAGACGATCGAGAAGCTCCCGGTGACGAACGCGGCGGATCTCGCACGACACCTGACCGGCGTCCGTACGCAGTCGCGTGTGCAGGGCGAGGAGGCGGTCGTCTCGATCGAAGGGCTGCCGCCCGAGTACACGCGCATCCTCGTCAACGGCCAGCGCTACTCCGGCGCGGTCGGCGGCGTCGACGACCTGCGCGACGTCCCCGTGCACGCGCTCGATCTCGTCGAGGTGAAGCGCGGCACGCAGGGCGTCCGCATGGGCGGAGAGGGCGCCGGCGGCGTGCTGAACTTCGTCACGCGCAAGGCCCCGGAAGAGGGCGTGCACGCCGGCTTCGACGGCGGCCTCGGCGATTTCGGCAAGCTCCTCGCGCAGGGCTCCAGCGAGTTCATGGCGGGTCCCGTCGGAATCACGCTCTCGGCGGTGCACGACCAGATCGATGGCTTCGATCCGCGCGGCGACGCCGTGTTCGCGACCGGCGGCGGCAAGGACTCGCGCCGCACGAGTCGCGACCTCTACGGAACGGCGACCTGGTCGCCGCTCGAAAAGCTCGAGACACACGCGCGGCTCGGCTGGCGACGCGAGGACGAGAACTTCGTTCCGTACGACGAAGATTCGTGGGTGCCGGGCGAACCCTATCGGGAAAAACATCCCGTTCCGGGCCGCCGCGACGCGACGCGCTGGGTCGCGACGAACGGCTTCGCATGGTCCGCGACCGAGG
>JALOQG010000011.1 GCA_025453505.1 Myxococcota bacterium
GAGCCGTTCGGTCCAGTCGAGCCAGGCGCGGGCATGTTCGGGCACCGCGACGAGCGCGGCGCAGAGCCAGTCTTCGGCGTCGGCGGCCTGTTCGGCGGTCGCGAGACGCGCCGCGCGCACCCAGCGCTCGGCCTGCTGCGCCGGCGTCGGAGCGACCTCCGCCCAGCGCGCGAAGGCCCGCGCGGCTTCTGCCGCGCGACCCGCCGTCTCGAGCAACTCCGTGTGCCCGGCATGCGCCGTCTCGAACGTGGCGTCGAGCGCGAGGGCCGCTTCGTAGCGAGCGCACGCGGCGTCCGGATCGCCCAGTTTTCGCAGGGCGTCGGCGAGCGCGGTCAGGGCCTCGGCGTGCGCTGCTCCCTCCGGCGCATTGGCGAGCCAGGCCTCGAGCGAACGTCGCGCCGCGCCCGGAGATCCGAGCGCGAGCGCCGCCATGCCGTGGACGACCAGCGCGTCGCGTTCGTCCGGCGCGAGCGCCAGGGCTTCGGAGGAGAGCTGCCACGCCGCGTCCCAGCGTGCGAGCGCGTGCGCCGCGCGGGCGCCGGCCACCGCCGCGCCGAGATGCTCGTCGCGCGCGAGCGGCGCCACGACGCCGCGCTCGTCGAGCGCGCGCGTCGCCGCTTCGATCGCCTCCGCGTAGCGGCCGAGTCGTTCGGCCAGCCGCGCACGTGCGGCGTGCGCCGGCGCGAACGCCGGCCAGCTCTGCACCGCTTCTTCGAGCAGGCCGAGCGCACGCTCGGGCTCGGTCGTTTCCCATGCGCTCGCCGCGGCGCGCCACGCGCGGGCAGCGTCGAGGCCCACGCTCGCGCGCGCCGCGCGGCACCACGCCTCGCTCGATCCAGGCGCGTCGCCCGCTTCGTCGCGGAGTCGCGCCAGCAGTGCCCAGGCCGGCGCCGCGTCGGGCTCGCGCTCGAACACCGCATCGAGTCGCGCCCGCGCTTCGCCCGCGCGACCGACGTCCGCGAGCGACTGGGCCAGCAGCAGATGGTCGCGCGCCTCCGTCTTGGCGTCGGCATGATCGCACCAGCGCGCGAAGATCCGGCGCCACACGGCGATGTCGCCGAGCGTGCGCAGGGCCGCGGCCCAGGTGGCGAGCGCGGGCGCCGCGAGCGCTCCGAGCGCATCCGCGCGCTCGTAGGCCGCGACCGCGCGCGGCAGATCGCGCGCCGGGCCGGCCGCGCGCTCCGCCACGTGCAGCCACAACGCGCGGCGGCCGGTGACGTCGTGCGCGTCCATCCGCTCGATCTCTTCCTCGCAGTGATCGAGCGCGCAGCTCCAGTCGCCGCGCGCTTCGGCCAGTTCGCGCAGCGCGCGTCGCGCGACGAGATCGCTCGCGTCCACCGCGAGCGCGGCCGCGAAGGCGCGCTCGGACGCGGCGAGATCCCGCAGCACGTCGCGCCGCAGCCGCCCGAGCCGGCGCCAGGCCGACGCGACGTCGATGCTTCCGAGCGCGATCTCGCGCTCGATCCCCGCGTCGAGCGCGCGCGCGTCGCCCGTGCGCTCGGCGGCGCGTCGCAGGCCCGCGAGCGCCGCGGCGCTGCTCGGCTCGAGTCGCGCGACCGCGCGCCACGCCTCGGCGGCGCCGCTCGCGTCCCACAGCCGTTCCTCGCGCAGAGTCGCCAACTCCTGCCACGTCTTCGCATCGTCGGGCGTATCGCGAAGCTGCACGGCGAGCCGTTCCGCGAGTTCACCGTGCGCGCCCTGCGCACGCAGCAGATCGAAGAGCGCCGCGCGGTCGTCCGCATTCGCGACGCGCGCGTCCACGAGGCATCGCAGCAGAGCGACGGCACGATCCGCGCGGCCGAGCCGATCGCGCTGGATCCCCGCGAGCTCGCGTTGCAGCGCCGCCGCGGTCTCGGAGGTGGCGGTCGATTGCAGGGCCTGTTCGAAGAGCGCAGCCTGCGCCTCGATGCGTCCGGCGCGGGCCTGCGCTGCGATCGCCGGAGCGAGTCGCGCTTCGGCGGTGGCCGGATCTGCGACGTCGGGAGCGACGGCGTCCTCCCAGAGACGCGCGGCGGTCTCGACTTCGCCCAGCGACTCCGCGCAGCGGGCGGCCCGCTCCAGGATCGCGCCGCGCTCCGCGCCGTGCGAGTGGCCGGCCCGCTCCGCGAGGATCTGCAGGAGTTCGCGCCGGCGATCCGATGTGGTGTACAGACGGTCGAGAGCCGCGAGCGTCGCCGCGTGCGCCGGAAGCAGCGTGCGCGCTCGCTCGTACGCCACGCGCGCGCGCGCGGGCTCCGCGATCGGACCTTCGAGCAGGGCGGCGCGTTCGCAGGCGAGCAGGCCCGCCTGCACGCGATCCTCGCAGCACCGTTCCGCCTGCGCGAGCGATCGCTCCTGCGCCGCGAAGTCGCCGATGTGGCCCCAGCGCGCGGCGATCGCGATCCACAGCGCCGCGTCGTCCGGCTCCTCGGCGCACAGGCGCGCGAGCCAGGTGCGTGCGGCGGGCGCGCCACAGGCCTGCTCCGCGAGATCGGCCGCATGCGCGGCGATTTCCGCCCGTGCCGTGGCGGGTGCTTCCGCGAACTCCTGCTCGAGGACCGCGAGCGCCTCGGGCACGCGATCGAGCGATTCGAGCCATGCGCGCCGTGCGCTGCGTAGCGCGGGCTGGGCGGGATCGATCTCGAGCGAGGCCGCGAATGCGTCCACTGCCGCAGCCGGCTCCAGCATCTCGCCGCAGCGGCGCCAGAGCGCCGCCCGATCGTGGGAGCGCGGATCCTCGGCGGCGGCGCGCAGCAGATCCGCCGCTGCGTCGCGTTGCCCGAGTGCGATCGCGCGCGCGAGCGCGGGTTCGCGCAGGCTCTCGTCGTGCGGTGCGAGCCGCGCGGCGGCGAGCGCGTGCGTGCAGGCGTCGGCCTCGCGGTGGATCGCGGCGCAGCGCAGCGCGAGTTCGGAGTGCAGCGCGAGCGCGTCGCGGCCCGGTCGGTCGATCTCGTGCTCGAGCAACGCGACGAGTCCCGCGTCGTCGCCGCCGCGACGCAAGAGCGCGATCAGCGCCGCGCGTGCAGCTTCGTCGCTCGGATCCGCTCCGAGGCAGTGACGCAGCGCCTGCGCAGCGCGTGTCTCCTCGCCGCAAGCGGCGTGCGCGGCTGCGGCTTCGGACCAGAAGCGCGCAGCCGTGGCAGGATCGCCGGCGTGCGCGGCGGCGCTTTCGCAGAGCGCGGCGCGCTCGGCCTCCCGACCCTGACGTGCGTAGAGTGCGGCCAGCGGCACGACGACGGGCGCCACGGGTCCCGCGTCGGCGAGTGCCGTCTCGAGCGTGGCAGCCGCCTCCTCGAAGCGTTCGAGCCGGTCGGCGAGCAGCGTCGCGAATTCGATGCGTTGCGCGGCAGACGCGCCGGCCACGGCGAGCCGGTCGCGCCAGAGAGCGGCGAGTTCTTCGAAGCGCCCCTCGCTCTCGAGGCGGATTGCCACGAAGGCGCTGGCCTCCTGGTTCGCCGGATCGATCGCGAGAACGGCGCGGAACGCGCGCTCGGCGCGCACGAGATCGCCGTCGTGATCGCACGCGATGCGTGCGAGCTCGAGTTGCAGCGCGACGGCGCGCGCGGGCTCGCACGCGAGCGCCAGCTCGCCCTCCCATGCGCGCCGGCGCGCCGCGGCGTCGTCGCCACAGAGAGCGGCCAGGCGTCGCCACCACGTCGCGCGGGACGCATCGAGTGCGACGGCGCGTTCGAGCTCTGCGCGAGCGCGGATCGGGTCGCAGAGTCGTGTCTCGCACAGCGATGCGACGCGCTCGTGCAGGACGGCCGCGTCGGCCGGGAGCGCCGCCGCCGCGCGCGCGGCGAGCCGGTCGGCCAGCGCAGCGAAGTCGCCGCGGCGCTCGAGCAGCGCGTCGACGCGGGCGGCTGCGCTCGCGCGCATGTGCGGGTCGGATGCGTCGCGTTCGACGCCGCGGTGCAGCGATTCGATCTCCTCGAGGGAGCCGTCGGCTTCGAGCAGCGCGGCACGCTCGAAGTCGAGCGCGGCACGCGCGGCGCGATCGGTGCACAGCGCGCTGCGGCGTGCGAGCGCCTCGGCGAGCGCGGCGTCGTCGCCGCGCGCGCGCGCATTGCGCTCGAAGGCTTCGAGCGCCGTGTCGTCCGCGCTCCCCGAAGCGACGAGCGCCGCCAACCGTTGCGCGGCGTCGGCGTGACGCCCGACGCGTTCGAGTGCGAGCGCGTACAGAGAGGCGACGTGGGGCGCGTGCGCCGCACTGGCATCGTGCGCCTCGAAGAGCGCGATCAGGTCCGCGTCGCGCGATGCCTCGGTGAGCGCTTCCGCGAGCGCGCCGAACGAGGCGAGATCCGTGGGATCGAGCGCGAGCGCCTCGCTCCACGCCGCGATCGCGTCGTCGGTGCGGCCCTCGGCGCCGTGCAGGTAGCCGAGCCGGCGGCGATTGGCGGCGCGCGCGGCGCTGTCGAGGTGCGGCACGAGCGCATCGAGCGCTTCGGCCAGCTCTTCGGTCCTGCCGCACTCTTCGAGCAGGGTGGCGAGCGCCTCGTGCGCTTCGCGCGTGTTCGCCCGCGTGCTCCAATGCCCGACGACGGGCATTGCGCGTTCGGGATCGCCGCTGGCGAGCGCACGCGTCAGTGCTTCCGTTCCGAGAGCCGCGAGTCGATCCAGCGGAGCCGTCTCCGCCTCGCGCGCCCACGCCGCGAAGAGTGCGGCGTCGTCGCCGCCGGCGTCGGCGATGCGTCGCAGGCCCGCGACCGCGCGCCCGCAGGACGAGTCGACTTCGAGCGCAGCGCGGAAACGGGCGCCGGCCGCGGCGGGATCGCCGCGTTCGAGGTCCGCTGCGCCGATCCGACACAGGAGCGAGACGCGTCGCGCGGGCGCCGCGACCTCGAGGATCGGCGCGAAGGCGTCGGCCAGCTCGTGCAGGCGACCGAGATGCCGCAGTGACGTCTCGAGCGCATCGATGCCGAGCGCGCGCTCGGGGTCGACGGCGATGGCGCGCCGGTAGGCCGCAGCCGCGGCGACGGCGGCGTGCAGGCGTTCTCCGTGGATGTCGCCGATCTCGAGCCAGAGTTCCGCCCGTTCGGCGGGATCGAGGGCTCCGTGCTCGGCGTGGCGCGTGAGCAGTGCGACGCGTTCGGCGTCCTCCCCGCGCGCGGCGAGAGCCGCGGCCAGCGCCTCCAGGGCGTCCGCGTCGTCCGGCCGTTCTTCCATCCGGCGGCGCAGTGCGTCGAGATCGGTCGCGCCGTCGTCGAGGCCGAGATCCGACCAGGCCGGGATCTCGGCGCCGAGCTCCATCGCGCGTTCGAGGTAGTAGGTGCGGCTCGATGCGTCGCCGCTGCGGCCGGCGGCTTCGGCGAGTGCGAGGAAGGCGAGTCCGTCGTCGGAGGCTTCGGTCGCGCGTTCGAGCCACTCGCGCGCTTCGCGCGGCGCGCCGAGCACGTCGAGATGCAGCCGGCCGATCTCGAGCGCGATGGCCGCGCGTGCGCGCGGATCTGCGCAGCGCGCGATGCGCTCCGGGCCGAGCGCCGCCGCCTCCGCGTGCCGACCGAGATCCCGCAGCAGCGCGAAGCGCGCCTCGATCCAGCGCGGCTCGGCGGGAGCCGACTCGCCGGCGTGTCGCAGTAGCGCGAGTGCGCGGTCGGGATCGCCGAGCGGGCCGGCGGCGAGACGCGCCAGCGCTTCGAGGGCAGCGTCGCGCTGCGCGCCCGTCGAGACGCCGAGCGCCCGTTCCCAGGTCTCGGCCGCGTCGGCGGCGCGGCCCGCACGCTCGAGTGCGTGCGCCATTCCCGCCAACGCACGCGGTTCGTCGGGCGCGACGCCCAGCGCTCGCTCGAAGGCGTCGACGGCGACGCCGGGATCGGTGGCGTCGTGCGACTGCTCGGCGTTCTCGTTCCAGGTCGTGGCGAGTTCGCGCAGCTTGCGGGTGACGAGGTCGAAGCCCGGGTCGAGCGCCGCGGCGTCGCGCAGCACCGCGACGGCGCGAGCCGGATCGCCGCCGATCTCTTCGATCGCCTGGGCCATGCGGAAGAGCAGTCGCGCGCGCTCGGGCGCCGTGCGCTGCTCGCCGGTCGCGGCGAGGTGCGCTTCGTAGAGGTGGATCAGTGCGCTCCAGTCGCCGGCGACGAAAGCGGCTTCCTCGAGTCCCTCGAACGCCGCTCGATCGCTCGGATCGGCGTCGAAGCGTTCGCGCAGTCGATTCGGGCTCGGCGTCACGGTCCCCTCTCGCGCCCCTCTCGGGCACGCAGCCAATGCGCAACTTCTCTGCGCCTGCATCGACCCTCCTCGGCTGCGGCTGAAGGGATTTCCCCGGCGCCGCCCGCGCTTGGCCGCGCGGGGCGGCTCGGATAGATTGGGCCCGACCTCCAGGCCCCTCGAGGCCGGCAGCCATGGCTTCCGATCCCAGCGCACGCGAGCCCCATCCGAGCGACGCCAACCCGGCGGGCGCGCCCTCCGAGCGTGGGGAAGACCCCGCGCGCTGGATGGCGGTGCCCGCGGCCGAGCGTCGCCGCCGCCGCCGGGAGCTCTGGATCTCCTCGCTGGTGCTCGGCGCGATCGCGGCGATCGTGCTCGGTCAGCAGTGGGCCGCGGCCCCGCGGCGGGCCCTGCCGGTCGGCGACTCGGCGCTCTTCCTGTTCCTGAACGCGCTGAACGTCTTCCTGATCTTCCTGCTCGTCTATCTCGTCGCGCGCAACCTGGTGAAGCTGGTCTTCGAGCGACGCCGCGGCGCTCTCGGCTCGCACCTGAACCTCAAGTTCGTGTTCGCCTTCGCGCTCGTCGCGACGGTGCCGGCCGCCGTTCTCTTCTCGGTGTCTTCGTCGATCATCGGCGCCTCGATCGACACGTGGTTCAGCCTCCAGATCGACCGCACGCTCGACGAGAGCCGCCAGATCGCGGATGCCTACTACGAGTCCGCCAGCGAGGACGCGCGTCTCTTCGGCGGGCGCATCGCCGAGCAGGTGAAGGAGCGGCGGCTCTTGCGCGAAGAGGAGCGCGAGGCGCTCGCGGCATTCGTGCAGGAGAAGCAGAGCGACTACCACCTCGGCGTCGTCGAGGTCTTCAGCGCCACCGGCGAGGCGCTGGTCGTCGCAGTGAATCCCGACATCCCGGCCGCGAACTTCTCGCGACCCGACAGCGATCTGGTGTCGTCTGCGCTGCGCGGGCAGACGACCTCGCGCGTCGAGGAGGTCGTGGGCGGCAGCGTGATCCGCAGCGCGGTGCCGATCGAATCGAGTTTCCGGGACGGAGAGGCGGTCGGCGCCGTCGTCGTCAACCACTTCGTGCCGTTCGCGCTCTCGTCGAAGATCGCGCAGATCCGCTCCGCGCACGACGAGTACCGTCGCCTGCAGCCGTACGCCGGGCACATCGAGCGCCTCTATCAGCTCGAGCTGATGCTCTTCTCGCTGGTGGTGGTGCTCTTCGCGGTCTGGTGGGGCTTCCGCATCGCGAAGGGCGTCTCGACGCCGATCCGCGCGCTCGCGGAGGGCACCGCCGAGGTTGCGCGCGGCAATCTCGACGTGCACGTCGAGCCCCACTCCGACGACGAGGTCGGATTCCTCGTGCGCTCCTTCAATCGCATGACCCGCGATCTGCGCGAGGCGCGCGACGGCGTCGAGCGCACCAACGCGGAGCTCGAGCAGAGGCGTCGCTACATGGAGGTGGTGCTGCGCAACATCGGCGCGGGAGTCCTTTCGCTCGACGCCGATGGACGCATCAACACGATCAACCCCGCCGCGCAGCGCCTGCTCGGCGTGCCGCCGGGCATGGGTCTCGCGGGCCGCTCGTGGCAGGAGGTGCTGCAGCGTCCCGAGCAGCTCGACCTGATGCGCGACCTGCGCGCCAGCCTGCAGCCGGGTCTGCGCGAGAGCATCCGCCGGCAGGTGCAGATCCCGGTCGGCGACGAGCCGCTGACGCTGCTCGTGACGATGACGCTGCTCAAGGACGAAGAAGGCCTGGTGCTCGGATCCGTCGTGGTCTTCGACGACTACTCGCAGCTCGTGAAGGTGCAGCGCATGGAGGCGTGGCAGGAGGTCGCGCGCCGGATCGCACACGAGATCAAGAACCCGCTGACGCCGATCCAGCTCTCGGCGCAGCGCATCCGCCGCCGCTTCGGCGCGCGGCTGCGGGGCGATCCCGCCGACGCCCGCGTCTTCGACGAGTGCGTGGATGCGATCACCAGCCAGGTCGATACGCTCAAGCTGCTCGTCAACGAATTCTCGAACTTCGCGCGGCTGCCGGCCGCCAACCCGGTTCCCGACGATCTGAATCGCATCGTCCAGGAGGCGGTCTCGCGCTACGCGGGAACGGAAGGCGTCGTGCTGAAGACCGATCTCGATCCGCAGCTGCCGCCGGCGGACCTCGACCGCGAGCAGTTCGGCCGGCTGCTGACGAATCTCATCGACAACGCGATCGCCGCGGTGCGCGAGCGGGCGGCACGCGAGCCCGAGTACGACGTCGGACACGTCGAGCTGCGCACCGTGCACGACGCGCCGCTCTCGGCCGTGCGTCTCGAGGTCCTCGACGACGGCGCGGGCATCCGGCCCGAGGACCGGCGCCGCATCTTCGAGCCGTACTTCTCGCGCAAGGAGCACGGCACCGGGCTCGGACTCGCGATCGTGTCGCGCATCGTCGCCGACCACCGCGGCTACGTGCGCGTGCACGACGCGCAGCCGCGCGGCGCACGCTTCATCGTCGAGCTGCCGGCCTCGGCCGCACGCGCGGAGGCACGCGCGTGACGCGCATCCTGGTCGTAGACGACGAAGATCCGATCCGCCGCTCGCTCTCCGGCCTGCTCGGCGACGAGGGCTACGACGTCGTCGGCGCGGGCGACGGCGAGACGGCGCTCGCGATCCTGCGCAGCGAGGCCGCCGAGACGGACCTCGTGCTGCTCGACATCGCGATGCCCGGACGCGACGGCATGTCCGTCCTCGAGGAGGTACGCGCGCGCTGGAGCGAGATCCCGGTCGTGATGATGAGCGGGCACGGCACGATCGAGACGGCGGTGCGAGCCACGCGTCTCGGCGCCTTCGACTTCATCGAGAAGCCGCTCTCGGCGGAGAAGCTGCTGCTCACGTTGCAGCACGCGCTCGACGTGAGCCGCCTCGCGAGCGAGAACCAGCGCCTGCGCGCGCAGGCGCTGCGCGCGCACGACATCCTCGGCGAGTCCGAGCCGATCGTGCGTCTCCAACAGCAGATCGCGCAGGCCGCGCCGACCAACGGCTGGGTGTTGATCACCGGAGAGAACGGCACCGGCAAGGAGCTGGTCGCGCGCCAGATCCACACGCTGAGCCGCCGCGCCGCCGAGCCGTTCGTCGAGGTCAACTGCGCGGCGATCCCGGAGGAGCTGATCGAGTCGGAGCTCTTCGGGCACGAGAAGGGCGCCTTCACCGGCGCGATCGCGCGCAAGCGCGGCAAGTTCGAACTCGCCCATCGCGGCACCATCTTCCTCGACGAGATCGCCGACATGTCGCTGAAGACGCAGGCCAAGGTGTTGCGCGTGCTCCAGGAGGCGAAGTTCGAACGGGTCGGCGGTACCGAGCCGCTCGAGGTCGACGTGCGCGTGATCGCGGCGACCAACAAGGACCTCGAGAAGGAGATCGCAGCCGGCAACTTTCGCGAGGATCTCTACTACCGGCTCGCGGTGATCCCGTTCCACGTTCCGCCGCTGCGCGAGCGGCGCGAGGACATTCCGATCCTGGTGAAGGCGTTCGTGGCGGAGTTCTGCGCGGAGTCGGCGACGAAGCCGAAGGCGATCGCGCCGAAGGCGATGGACGCCCTGCAGTCCTATGCGTGGCCGGGAAACGTGCGCGAGCTGCGCAATCTGATGGAGCGGCTCGTGCTGATGACGCCCGGCGATCGCGTGACGGAGGGCGATCTGCCCGACGCCGTGCGGCTCGGCGAGTCGCGACCGGCCGCGACGGGCGCCACGCTCGAGGAGGCGCGCCGCGCCTTCGAGCGCGAGTGGTTGCTCGGCAAGCTGCGCGACCACGGCTTCAACGTCTCGCGCACCGCAGAAGCGGTCGGCCTCGCGCGCGAGAGTCTTTCGCGCAAGATCCGGGCGCTCGCTCGCCACTTCGCTCGCCGATCCGGCGGCGTCCTGTGTGGTCGCGCGCGACGCGAGCGGCGCGCTGGTCGGGTTCGCGCTCGGACGCAGCGCCGCAGACGAGCTCGAGGTGCTGCTCGTTGCCGTCGCACCGGGCGCGCGCCGGCGCGGCGTCGGGCGTGCGCTCGTCGAGGCGCTGCTCGCGCGCGCGAACGCGACGACGGCGCATCTGGAGGTGCGCGCCTCGAACGCGGCGGCGATCGGGCTCTACGAGCGCGTCGGATTCGTCGCGGCGGGCAGGCGTCCGCGCTACTACGAGGGCCGCGAGGACGCCGTCACGATGCGGCGCGAACGCAGCGCGGCGCGCGCAGGGGAGGCGATCGTTTCGGGATGAGCGCAAACCACGCGGCACTTCCGCTGCGCGCCGATGCGACGGTCGTCGAGAATCGCTGCGAAGGCGCTGCGAGCCACCGCATCCGGCTCGCGATCCCGCAGTGGCCCGGCGCGGCCCCGGGCCACTTCGTGATGCTCTCGCCCGGCGGACGGGGCGCGGCGCTGCGCTTCGATCCGCTGCTGCCGCGGCCGATGGCGGTGTATCGCAGCTTCGCGGGTGCGATCCCCGAGATCGAAGTGCTCTACAAGGCGACGGGGCGTGGCACGCAGCTGCTCGCCGAGACTCGCGTCGGCGATGCGGTGCGCGTCGTCGGTCCGCTCGGGACACCGTTCACCTTGCCCGATGCGGGCGGACGCGCGTTGCTCGTCGGCGGCGGGACCGGTATCGCGTCGCTCTACGAGCTGGCGGCGCAGGCGCGGTCGCGCGGCCCGGTCGTGGTGCTGCTCGGCGCGCGACGCGCGGGCGACCTGATGGGCAGCGACGATTTCGCCGCGCTCGGCGTCGAGCTGCGCGTCGCGACCGAGGACGGCAGCCGGGGGGCGCGCGGGCTGGTGACGGAACTGTTGCAGGCCGCGCTGGACGAACCCGGCGCGGTCGCGCCGGTCGTCTATGCCTGTGGCCCGACGCCGATGATGCGTCGCGCCGCGGAGATCGCAGCGTCGCGCGGCATACGCTGCGAGGTGTCGCTCGAGAATCGCATGGCGTGCGGATTCGGCGTGTGTCTCGGCTGTGCCGTGCCGCGCGCCGACGGGACGATCGCGCTCGTGTGTCGCGACGGTCCGGTCTTCGACGCCGGCGTGGTCGGCTGGGCGGGCGTTCCGTGAGCGCGAACGCGGAGGCGAGCGTCGACACGCGCGTCGATCTCGGCGGGATCGCGCTGCGCAATCCCGTGCTGACCGCTTCGGGCACCTTCGGGTACGGAAGCGAATTCGCGCCGTTCTTCGACCTCGAACGGATCGGCGGCATCGTCGCGAAGAGCCTGACGCTCGAGCCGCGCCAGGGGAACCTGCCGCCGCGTATCGCCGAGACGCCGGCGGGGATGCTGAACGCGATCGGTCTCGAGAACGTCGGCGTCGACGCCTTCCTCGCGCGCAAGCTGCCCCTGCTGGCGGACGGCGTCGCGGTGATCGCGAGCGTGTTCGAGACCGAGATCGAACGCTATGCGGAAGTCTGCAAGCGTCTCACGGGCGCGCCGAAGGTCGTCGGCATCGAAGTCAACGCTTCGTGCCCGCACGTGAAGAGCGGCGGCATCGAGTTCGGTCAGCGCGCCGAGGTACTCGCCCAACTCGTGCGCGCGACGCGCCGCGCGACGACGCTCCCGCTGCTCGTGAAGCTCTCGCCGAACGTGACCGACATCCGCGAAATGGCGCGCGTGTGCGAAGCGGAGGGGGCCGACGGGCTCTCGCTGGTCAACACGCTCCAGGCGCTCGACGTGGACGTCGCGACCCGGCGCCCCGTGCTGCGCAACGTGCTCGGCGGGCTGTCGGGTCCCGCGATCCGGCCGGTCGCGCTCCGCATGGTCTGGCAGGCGTCGCAGGCGGTGAAACTGCCGATCTGCGGAATCGGCGGGATCGTGACGGCCGAGGACGCGATCAAGTTCCTGATCTGCGGCGCGACCGCGGTGCAGGTCGGGACCGCGAACTACCTCAATCCCATGGCGGCGCTCGAGGTCGCGCAGGGAATCGAGGCCTGGGCCCGCGCCCAGGGGATCGCGCGCGTCGCCGACCTGGTCGGCACCCTCGAGGTCCCGGCGAAGTAGGGAGCGCCCGTGCGGCGGAGGCTGGCTTCCCGTTGCCCGGAAACGGGAAATCGGATAAGGTGCGCCCACTTGCGCGGGTTCCGCGCCGCCTGCTGTTTCGCTCCGCCCGGTTCTCTTCCGTTTGGGTTCGAGAAGGCTCCTGCCGCTTCCCGGCACGAGGCTCGAACCGGATGGAGGCGGACGGTGGAATCGATGGCGGGTTTCGAGGCCGCGCAAGTACGGCGGTCGCTCCCAGGTGGACTCCGGGTCCGCCTTTTTTTTGCTTCCAACCCGACGCAACCAACCCACAACCGAGTCGTCCACGATGTATCACGACGTTCCCGAACCGCTGCGCGCGCTCGTCGAGCCGGTCCTCGCGGACCACGGCTTCGAGCTCGTCGATGCGGAGATCGGCAGCGGGCGGGTGCGGCTCGTGATCGACACCGCGACGGGCGACGGACGCGTGCCGATCGACGGCTGCGCCGAAGTGTCGCGCGAGCTCGAGAGCTGTCTCGAGGCCGCAGCGATCGTCAAGACCCCCTACACCCTCGAGGTGACGTCCCCGGGGCTCGATCGCGTGCTCGGGCGCGAGAAGGATTTCGCGGCGGCGTGTGGTCGCGAGGTGAAGCTCGAGACGCGCCGCCCGCTCGACGGTCGCCGCCGCTTCCGCGGCGAGCTGATCGCGTTCGAGGCGGGACACGCGCTGCTGCGGGTGGATGGCAAGCCGTTCGAGATCCCGTTCCCGGAGATCGCGAAGGCGCAGCAGGTCTATCACTTCACACCTGCGGACTTCGCCAAGCCCGCCGGCGCGCGCGGCGACAAACGGAGCCGAGCGAAGTCCCATGCGGCGGCGGGTGAGGCTGCCGAGCCCGAGGAGGCCCGATGATCCCTTTGAAGCGCGAGATCGATCAGATCGCCAAGGACAAGGGCATCGATCGCAAGGTGATCGTGGGCGCGCTCGAAGAAGCGATGCTCCAGGCCGCACACAAGAAGTACGGCGCGGAGAAGGAGCTCGAGGCGCGCTTCAACGACGAAACGGGCGAGGTCGAGGTCTTCGAGTTCCGCACCGTCGTCGAGGTCATCACCGATCCCGACACGCAGGTGCTGATCGCGCAGGCGCGCGAACTCGATCCCGAGGTCGAGTCGGGCGACGAGATCGGCGTCAAGATGCACAGCGCCGACTTCGGCCGGATCCTCGCGCAGGTCGCCAAGCAGGTGATCATCCAGCGCGTCCGCGAAGCGGAGCGCGGGATCGTCTTCGACGAGTACAAGGATCGCAAGGGCGAGGTCGTGAACGGCATCGTCCGCCGCTTCGAGAAGGGCTCGCTGATCGTCGATCTCGGCCGCGCCGAGGCCGTGCTGCCGGCCAAGGAGCAGGTGCAGCGCGAGAGCTATCGCCCCGGCGATCGCATCCGCGCCTACGTGGCCGACGTCAACAAGGAAGCCAAGGGCCCGCAGATCATCCTGTCGCGCGCCTCGATCGACCTGCTCCGGAAGCTCTTCGAGTCCGAGGTCCCGGAGATCTACGAAGGCATCGTCACGATCGAGTCGGCCGCGCGCGAGCCGGGCGTGCGCTCGAAGATCGCGGTCGCGTCGCGCGACAGTGACGTCGATCCGGTCGGCGCGTGCGTCGGCATGAAGGGCAGCCGCGTGCAGGCGGTGGTGCAGGAGCTGCGCGGCGAGCGCATCGACATCGTGCCGTGGAGCCCGGATCCGGCGCGCTACGTGTGCAGCGCGCTGTCGCCGGCGCAGGTCTCGAAGGTGATCATCGACGAGGCGGCGAAGTCGATGGACGTGATCGTCCCCGACGACCAGCTCTCGCTCGCGATCGGCCGCAAGGGCCAGAACGTGCGGCTCGCAGTGCAGCTGACGGGTTGGCGCATCGACATCAAGAGCGAGTCGAAGATGCGCGAGGTCGCGAGCTGGCTCGCGAAGGCCGCGTCCGTGGTCGAGGGCTGGGGCGAACCCGAAGCCGACATCCTGCTCAACCAGGGCGTGACCTCGCTCGACGACCTCGCCAAGTGTCCCGTCGAGATGCTGATGCAGCTCCCGGGTATCGACGAGGCCGGTGCGAAGGCCGTGAAGCTGCGCGCCGTGGAACTCGCCGAAGAGCAGCGTCGCGTCGATGCCGAGCGCGTCGCGCAGGAGGCGGCTGCAGCGGCCGCCGCCCTCGCCGCGGAAACGTCCCCGGAGAGCTCGAGCTAGTCCAGCCTTTCCCAACGCGCACGGCGCCGGACGCCGGGCGAGAGAGAACGATGGCCAAGATCCGCGCCTACAAGATCGCCGAAGAGCTCGGCATCGACCGCAACGAGATCGTCGAGCGGGCCAAGTCGCTCGGGATCGACGTGCCGGGACCGATGGCTTCGCTCGACGAAGACGTCGCCGCGGCGTTGCGCGAGAAGCTCGGCGGACACGCGCCGGGAGCCCAGGTCGTCGAGCGGCGCGTGGATGCGCAGGGCGGTTCGGCGGTGATCCGGCGCCGCAAGCGCGCGCCCGAGCCGGCGCCGGAGCCGAAGGTGGTCGAGGTCGCTCCGCCGGTGGCGGCGGAGCCGATCGCGCCGCTGGAGACGCCGGAACCGGAGATCGAGCCCGCCGGCGACGGCATGGCCCCCGCCTTCGAGCCCGAACCGCTCGAAGAAGGAGAGCCCGCTCCGGAGATCGAGGCCCCGGCTCCGTTCACGATCTCGCCCGTTTCCGGGCCGGCCGAAGCACCGGCGGCGCGAGCCCCGGGTGGTCGTCCCGGCGATTTCGGCGGTGCGGCGGCCGCGGCCGCCGCGGCCGCGGGCACCGGCAAGGAGCGCAAGCGCGTCCGCGAGGTCGTGAACCTGCGCGAGCAGGAGCAGCTCGCGAAGCAGGCGGTCACGCGACTCATGCGCCGCAGCACCACCATCGATCCGCGCATGATGCAGTCGCCGCGGCGCCGCAAGCGCGACAAGGGTGCGGCGCTGCGCCCGACCGCGAGTACGCCGCAGAAGGCCGCCAAGCGCGTGGTGCGCGCCGACGGCTCGATCAGCGTCGCCGATCTCGCGCACCAGCTCGGCGCCAAGGCCGCCGAGGTGCAGGGACGCCTGATGGCGCTCGGCGTGATGGCGTCGGTCAATCAGAAGCTCGAACTCGAGGCGGCCTCGAAGGTCGCCGCGCACTACGGCTTCGAGGTACAGAACGTCGGATTCCAGGAGAACGAGGTCATCGGCGAGGCGGCGGAGACCGCTTCGGACGAGACGCTCGTCCCGCGGCCGCCGATCGTCACCGTGATGGGTCACGTCGACCACGGCAAGACGTCGCTGCTCGACGCGATCCGCAAGACCAAGGTGGTGGCCGGCGAGGCGGGCGGGATCACGCAGCACATCGGCGCGTACCAGGCTTCGGTCGGCGAGCGGAAGATCACGTTCATCGACACGCCCGGCCACGAGGCCTTCACGCTGATGCGCGCGCGCGGCGCCGAGGTGACCGACATCGTCATCCTCGTGGTCGCGGCGACCGAAGGCATCATGCCCCAGACGGTGGAGGCCATCAATCACGCGAAGGCGGCGGAAGTGCCGATCATCGTGGCGATCAACAAGTGCGATCTGCCCGACGCCAACCCGCAGCTGTGTCGCCAACGCCTGATGGAGCACGGTCTCGTGCCCGAGGACTTCGGCGGTGACACGATCTGCGTGAACGTCTCGGCGCTGAAGGGCACGGGTCTCGATCAGCTCCTCGAGCTGGTGGCGCTGCAGGCCGACGTGCTCGAGCTGCGCGCCGATCCGGCGCGGCGCGCGCGCGGCATCGTGCTCGAGGCGCAGCTCGACAAGGGGCGCGGTCCCGTCGCGACCGTGCTGGTGCAGGACGGCACTCTCAAGCAGGGCGATGCGATCGTGGTCGGCACCGCCTTCGGCCGCGTGCGCGCGATGGAGAACGAGCGCGGTCAACGGCTCCCCGAGGCCGGTCCTTCGACGCCGGTGCAGATCATCGGTCTCTCGAGCGTTCCCGAGGCGGGGCAGGTAATGCACGCGGTCGAAAACGAGCGCGCCGCTCGCGACGTCGCCGACCATCGCGCCTCCGAGGAGCGAACCCGCCCTGCGCAGGCGCGGCCTCGCCTCTCGCTCGACGAACTCTTCGCGCAGGCGGACGGCGAGGGTCCGAAGGAGCTGCGCATCGTGCTGAAGGCCGACGTGCATGGATCGGCCGAAGCGGTGCGCGATGCGCTGCTCAAGCAGGCCACCGATACCGTCAAGGTCAACGTGATCCTGTCGGGCGTCGGCGCGATCTCCGAGAGCGACGTCATGCTCGCCAAGGCGAGCGACGCGATCGTGGTCGGCTTCCACGTGAGGCCCGACACCGCGGCGCGGCGCGCGGCGGAAGGGCAGGGCGTCGACGTGCGTTCCTACCAGATCATCTACGAGCTCACCGACGAAGTGCGTCAGGCGATGGCCGGCCTGCTGCCGCCGAAGATCGAGGAGAAGGTGCTCGGCCGCGTCGAGGTGCGGAAGACCTTCAACGTCCCGCGCATCGGCACGATCGCGGGCTGCTACGTCACCGAGGGCATGGTCCGCCGCAACGCCAAGGCGCGTCTGCTGCGCGACGGCGTCCAGGTCTGGGAGGGCGGCTTCGCGTCGCTCAAGCGCTTCAAGGACGACGTCCGCGAGGTGCAGACCGGCTTCGAGTGCGGCATCGGACTCGACGGCTACAACGATCTGAAGGTCGGCGACGTGATCGAGCCCTACGAGATCGTGGAGACGCGCGCCGCGCTGACATGATCGTCGGGGCGGCGGTCGTCGAGATCCACGTCCACGGCTCGCAATCCCTCAAACAGAAGCGCGGTGTGGTGCGTTCGATCATCGGCCGCCTGCGCAGTCGATTCAACGTCTCGGTGGCGGAGATCGGTGGACAGGACACCTGGCAGCGCGCCGTGATCGGCGTCGCGGCGACGGGCAACGACCGCACCTGGGTGCGCGGACAACTGCGGCGGGCGATCGATTTCATCGACGACATGAACCTGGCGGAGATCACGGACAGCGACGTCGAGGTGCTGGAACTCTGCTACGACGATCGCGACGCCTCGGACGACGACGACGATGAAGAGGGCGGGAGCGAGCCCGCGGTGGAGGAGTGAAGCATGGCGGCGTCGCGTCGCATCGAGCGGGTCGCCGAGGAGCTGCGCGCCGAACTCGCGCGCGTGCTGCGCAACGAAGTCGCCGACCCGCGCGTCGCGCTGGTGACGATCCTGCGCGTCGACGTCTCGCCCGACCTCCGCAACGCGCTGGTGTTCTGGAGCCGGATCGAGCGCGCCGGAGGGCCGTCGCTCGAGGACGCGACGGCGGGGCTCGAGAGCGCCGCCGGGTTCCTGCGCCGGAGGCTCGCGCAGGAGCTTCCGCTCAAGCGCATGCCCGCCTTCCACTTCCGCCATGACGCAGCGCTCGAGCAGGGCGATCGGACCCTGGCCCTGCTGCGGGAGATCGCCGATGAGTCGTCGCACTAGGAACGCGCGCCCGGAGGCGCCGGGCCCGAGCGGCTTTCTCGTCGTGGACAAGCCCGCGGGCTGGACCTCGCACGACGTCGTGGACGCCGCGCGCGGCTGGTTCGGCACGCAGCGCGTCGGTCATCTCGGCACGCTCGACCCGCAGGCGACGGGCGTGCTGCCGCTCGCCGTGCGCGACGCGACCAAGCTCGTTCCGTTCGTGCCCGGCGACCCGAAGGTGTATCGCGGCACCATCCGGCTGGGTCTCGAGACGGATACACTCGACGGCGACGGCGAGATCGTCGCGCGTCACGCGGGCCCGCTGCCGGACGAGCCGGCGCTGCAGGGCGTTCTCGCGACCTTCCTGGGCGAACACGAGCAGGTGCCGCCGATGTACAGCGCCGTGAAGCAGGGCGGCGTACCCCTCTACCGGCTCGCGCGGCGCGGCGAGGAGGTCGAGCGTGCGCCGCGCAAGGTGCGGATCGACGCATTCCGCCTGCTCGCGTACCGGCCTCCCGAAGTCGACGTCGAGGTGCAGTGCTCGCCCGGCACCTACGTGCGCGTGCTGGCGGCGGAGGTCGGCGCACGTCTCGGCTGTGGCGGTCATCTCCAGTCGCTGCGTCGCCTGCGCAGCGGTCCCTTCGATCACGCACAGGCGACGACGCCCGAGGTGCTCGCGGCCGAGGCCGAGCGCGGCGAGGTCGAGGCACGACTCGTGCGGCCCGTCGCCGCGCTCGGCATGCCCGCACTGCGGCTCGATGCCGAGGATGCGCGTCGTGTGCTCAACGGCGCGGCGTTGCCGCAGGGCGGGAGCGTTCGCATGCCCGGGGACCGCGTCGCTGCGCTCGATCCCACGGGGGCGCTGCTCGCGATTCTCGAAGTGTCGCCGGATCGCCGTCTGCGGCCGCTGCGGGTGCTTCGCAGCCTTGCTGCAGGTAGCTGACTTTGGTAACTACCGGCCGACTCGAGCAATCAGAAACCAAGTCATCCATCGCCCCGACCGTCCAGGTCTACTGGCTTCGCCTGCGGGCTCACCGCTCGCAGGCATCTCGTGAAGCGGGCGCGCAGAGGAATTCCGCTTGATCGCTGCGGAACGCAAACGATCCGTCATCGAAACGCACAAGCTCCACGGCAAGGACACCGGTTCGTCCGAGGTCCAGATCGCGCTGCTCACCGAGCGCATCAACGAGCTGTCGGAGCACTTCAAGTCGCATGCGAAGGATCACCACTCGCGACGCGGACTGCTTCGCATCGTGAGCCAGCGACGTCGGCTGCTCGAGTATCTGCGCCGGAACGATCCGGCGCGCTACCAGGAGCTGATCCAGCGACTCGGGCTCCGGCGTTAGCCCGATCCGCAGAACCCGCCGCCGCCAGGTTGGCGGCGGCCCGCATCCAAAACGACGCCTCGCCACGGCGCGCTCGGAACGCTCTCGCGTCCAGGTCGGAATGCGGAGTCGGCAATCCGCAAAGCCCACGCAGCGCTTTGCGCATTCCTGATCCCGCATTCCGCCTCCCCGCGAGTCCTCCACCGCGTGCCTTTCATCCCGGTCGTGCTCCGCTCCGTTCCTTCGGAGGGAGCGGCGCCGATTCCGGGGAGGAGATGATCCCTACATGTCTTCCGGTCCCTCTTATTGGTTCGAACCGAAGTCCGTCACCCTCCAGGTCGGCGGCCGCCCGCTCCACGTCGAGACCGGGCGCCTCGCCAAGCAGGCCGCCGGCGCGGCCGTCGTGACCTACGGCGAAACCGTCGTGCTCGTCACCGCCGTCAGCGCCAAGCCGCGCGAGGGCATCGACTTCTTCCCGCTCACCGTGGACTTCGTCGAGAAGACCTCCGCGGCGGGCAAGATCCCGGGCGGCTTCTTCAAGCGCGAGGGCCGCCTCTCGGATCGCGAGGTGCTGGTCTCGCGCTTCATCGACCGCTCGATCCGCCCGCTCTTCGCAGACGGCTACCGCGACGAGACGCAGATCACCGCGACCGTGCTCTCGGCCGACGGCAAGAACCATCCCGACATCCCGGCCTTCATCGGCGCATCGACGGCGCTGACGATCTCGGACATCCCGTTCCTCGGCCCGATCGGCGCCGTGCGCGTGGCGCGCATCGGCGGCCAGCTCGTCGTGTGTCCCACGCGCGACCAGCTCGACGGCAGCGACATGGAGCTGGTCGTCGCGGGCAGTCGCGCGGCGCTCGTGATGGTCGAAGGGGGCATGAAGCAGGTCGTCGAGGCGGAGCTGCTCGAGGCGCTTCGCTTCGCGCACCGCGAACTCTCGCAGCAGCTCGACCCGCAGGAAGAGCTGGCCCGCCTGGTGGGCACCACGAAGCGCGAAGTGCCGGCGCCGCCGGACACGTCGGCGCTCGCGTCGCGCATCCGCGGCATGGCCGAGGCGCAACTGCGCGAGGCAACGCAGATCAAGGAGAAGAAGGCCCGCTACGCGGCCATCGCCACGGCCGAGTCGACCGTCGTCGAGACGATCGCGGGCGAGTTCAAGCGCGCACCGGCCAGCTTCGACAGCCTCGAGGCGGTCGAGAATCGCCGCAGCGAGCTGAGCAAGCTGGTGTCGCAGACGAAGACGATCCTGCACGATCTCCGCTCCGAAGTGATGCGCGAGCGCATCCTCACCGACGGCATCCGCATCGACGGGCGCAGCACGACGGACATCCGCCCGATCGCGTGCGAGCTGCGCGTGGTGCCGCGCGCGCACGGCGTGGCGGTGTTCACGCGCGGCGAGACGCAGGCCCTCGTGTCGACGACGCTCGGCAGCGCCGACGACAAGCAGACCATCGACGCCCTGACCGAGCGCTACGAGAAGGGCTTCATGCTGCACTACAACTTCCCGCCGTTCTCGGTCGGCGAGGCCAGGCCGCTGCGCGGCCCGGGCCGGCGCGAAGTCGGACACGGCGCGCTCGCCGAGAAGGCGATCGCGGCGGTGCTGCCGAAGGAAGAAGACTTCCCCTACACGCTGCGCGTCGTGGCCGAGACGCTCGAGTCGAACGGCTCGTCGTCGATGGCGACGGTCTGCGGCGCGACGCTCTCCCTGATGGATGCGGGCGTGCCGCTGGTCGCGCCGGTCGCGGGCATTGCGATGGGCCTGATCGAAGAGGGCTCCCGCGTCGCGATCCTCTCCGACATCCTCGGCGACGAGGACCATCTCGGCGACATGGACTTCAAGGTCGCCGGCACACGCGACGGTGTGACCGCCGTCCAGATGGACATCAAGGTCCGCAGCGTGGACTGGAGCGTGATGGAGCGTGCGCTCGAGCAGGCGCGCCAGGGCCGCCTGCACATCCTCGACCGCATGGAAGCGGAGACGCAGGCCGATCTCGGCGGCGTCGGCCTGAAGGGCCGTGCTGAGGTGCCGAGCCACGCGCCGCGCATGAGCGGTCTGTGGATCAAGCCCGACCGGATCCGCGACGTCATCGGCCCGGGTGGCCGCGTGATCCGCGCGATCCAGGAGGCGACCGGCGCCAAGATCGACATCGAGGACAACGGCCAGGTGCGCGTGTTCGCGCCGAACGCCGATCAGCTCGATCGCGCCCGCGCGATGATCGAAGAGCTGACGCAGGAAGCCGAGATCGGGCGCGTGTACCTGGGCAAGGTCAAGCGCATCACGGACTTCGGCGCCTTCGTCGAGATCTTCCCCGGCACCGACGGGATGATCCACATCAGCCATCTCGCCGACGGGCGCGTGGAGAAGGTCACCGACGTGCTGGCCGAGGGCGACGAGGTGCTCGCGAAGTGCATCGACATCGATCCCAGCGGCCGCATCCGGCTCTCGCGCAAGGAGGCACTCGCCGACCTCGCGGCGCAGCCTTCTCCCGAGTAGTCGGGGCGTTGCCGGCGGAGCGCGACACGCGAGGGCGGACGGAAGTCCGCATCGCGGTCGCGCGCGTCGCGGGCGCGGAGGATCTGCCGCTGCCCGCGTACGCGACGCCCGGTGCCGCGGGGCTCGACCTCGTGGCCTCGGTGGACGGCGAGCTGGTGATCGAAGCAGGGGGGCGCGCGCTCGTGCCGACGGGACTGCGCATCGCCGTGCCGGAGGGCTTCGAGGCGCAGGTGCGCCCGCGCAGCGGGCTCGCGTTGCGCCACGGCATCCTGCTGCCGAATGCGCCGGGCACGATCGACGCGGACTACCGCGGTGAGATCCAGGTCATCGTCTGGAACACCGGCGGCGATCCGTTCGTCGTGAAGCGCGGCGATCGCATCGCGCAGCTCGTGCTCGCGCCCGTCGTGCGCGCGAGCCTCGAACTCGTCGCCGATCTCGACGAAACGGCGCGCGGCGCCGGCGGCTTCGGACACACGGGGCTCGGCTCCGATGCGCAGGGGGATCGCTCGTGAGCGAGGCGTCGCGACCCGCAGCAGCGGCCGAGCCGCTGCACCCGCTCCCCCCGACGCCTTCGTCGAGTAGCGGCGGCGGCCGCAAGCCCAGCGAACTCGTATTGCGCCTCGCGACGGCCGCCGTGCTGGTGCCGAGCGTGCTCTGGCTGATCGTGCAGGGATCCGCCTTCGTGCTGGTCGCCGTGATCGCGATCGTGCTGCTCGGCATGCGCGAGTTCTATCAGTTGATCGAGGCCAAGGGCGCGCACCCGGAGTGGACGTTCGGGCTCGCGGCCGGCGCGGCGCTTCCGGTCGTCGCGTTCGTCGGCAACGAGTATCACGCGACGATCCTGATGACCTTCGTCCTGCTCGCGGTGATGGTCCGCGCCGTCGGCAAAGCCCAGATCACCGAAGCGCTGGCGAGCATCTCCGGCACCTTCTTCGGCGTCTTCTACGTCGGCTGGATGCTGTCGCACGCGGTCCTGCTGCGCGACTTCCACCGCATCGCGGCGGCGAAGTGGGGACCCGAAGCCGCTTCGGCCTTCGATCCCGACTCGGGCGCGTTCCTGCTCATCTTCACGCTCGCGGCCGTCGTGCTGTGTGACGCCGGCGCCTACTTCGCCGGCCGTGCGTGGGGCAAGCGCAAGCTCGCGCCGAAGATCTCGCCGGGCAAGACGGTCGAGGGCGCGCTCGGTGGGGTCGCAGCCGGCACGGTCGCGGCGCTGCTCTGCAAGGGTACCTTCGACGTGTTCTGGCCGGAGCTCTCGCGCGGCATGCCGTGGCTGCTCGCGGGATCGCTCGGACTCGTGCTCTCGATCGCGGGCATGATCGGCGACCTCGTCGAGTCGCTGCTCAAGCGCGACGCCGCCCTGAAGGATGCCGGCCACCTGCTGCCCGGCATGGGCGGCGTACTCGACCGCATCGATTCGGCACTTCTCGCGATCCCGGTGATGTACTACCTAATGCTGGCAACCACCTATCTCAGCGCAGGCTTCCGATGATCGACCGCTACAGCCGGCCCGAGATGCACGCGCTTTGGACCGAGGACGCGCGCTACGGCTTCTGGCTGCGCGTCGAGCTCGCCGTCTGCGAGGTGCTGGGCGAACGCGGCGTGATCCCCGCTGCGGCGCTCGCGACGATCCGCGCACGCGCAGGCTTCGACGTCGCGCGCATCGCCGAGATCGAGCGCGAGGTGAAGCACGACGTGATCGCCTTCACGACCAGCGTCGCCGAGCACGTCGGTCCGGATTCGCGTTTCGTCCACTACGGCATGACGTCGAGCGACGTGATCGACACCGCGCTCGCGCTGCAGATCCGCGCCGCGGGCGAGCTGCTCCTGGCGGGCTGCGACCGCGCGCTCGCAGCGCTGCGCGCCCGCGCCATCGAGCACCAGCACACGCCCTGCGTCGGCCGCACCCACGGCATCCACGCCGAACCGACCACCTTCGGGCTCAAGCTCGTCGTGCTGCACGAGGCGCTGCGGCGCAGCCGCGACCGGCTCGCGCGGGCGATCGACGAGGCCGCGGTCGGCAAGATCTCGGGCGCCGTCGGCACCTTCGCGCATCTCGATCCCGGCGTGGAAGAGGCGGTGTGCGGGCGGCTCGGCATCGGCTTCGAGTCGGCGTCGACGCAGGTCGTGCAGCGCGATCGGCACGCCGCGTTCGTGAACGCGCTGGCGCTCGTCGCGGCGGTGATCGATCAGGCCGCCGTCGAGTTCCGGCACCTCGCGCGCACGGAGGTGCGCGAGGTCGAGGAAGAATTCTCGAAGGGTCAGAAGGGCTCTTCGGCGATGCCGCACAAGCGCAACCCGTGGCGCTTCGAGAATCTCTCGGGCCTCGCGCGCGTGATCCGCGGCTACGCGGTCGCTGCGCTCGAGAACGTGGCGCTCTGGCACGAGCGCGACATCTCGAACTCGTCGGTGGAACGCATCGTGCTGCCCGATGCGGCGATCGCCGTCGACTTCATGCTGCACCGCTTCGCCGGACTCGTGGAGAAGCTGGTCGTGTATCCCGAACGGATGCGCGAGAACCTCGAGTCGTCGCGCGGCCTCGTCTTCAGCGGCACGCTGCTGCTCCTGCTCGCCGAGAAGGGACTCACGCGCGAGGACGCCTACCGGCTCGTGCAGCGCCACGCGATGGACACGTGGGAGAAGGGCGGAAACTTTCGCGATCGCATCCTCGCCGACGCCGCGATCGCGGGCGTGCTCTCCAAGGAGGAGATCGAGCAGGCCTTCGATCTCGACGCCTCGCTGCGCAACGTCGCCGCGATCTTCGCGCGCACGCTGGGGAGAAAGACGTGAAGGCGATCGTCTGCGTGACGCTCAAGCCCGACGTGCTCGATCCGCAGGGCCGTGCGATCCAGCGCGCCTGCGCGACGCTCGGCCACGCCGCGGTCACCGACGTGCGCCAGGGCAAGCTCTTCGAGATCCAGATCGACGCGAGCGACCGCGCCGCCGCCGAGCGGCTGGTGCGCGAGTTGTGCGAGAAGCTGCTCGCGAACTCCGTCATCGAGGACTGGAAGATCGAACGCATCGAGACCTGATCCGCGAATCCGATCCGAACGGAGGCCCCCCGTGCCGATCGATCCCGACCTGCTCCGCGCGCAGTGCGCGAAGACGCTCGACCGCACCGACTTCGCCGCCGCCCTCGGCCCCAAGTACGAGGGCAAGGTCCGCGACTGCTACGTGAAGGAAGGCAAGCGGACGATCGTCGTCACCGACCGCATCTCCGCCTTCGACCGCGTGCTCGGCACCATCCCGTTCAAGGGCCAGGTGCTCAACCAGATCGCGGCGTTCTGGTTCGAGCGGACGCGCGAGGTCGCGCCGAACCACGTGCTCGCGGTGCCGGACCCGAACGTGATGATCGGACGCGAGTGCACGGGCGTGCCGATCGAGTTCGTCGTGCGCGGCTACCTGACGGGCGTCACCAGCACCTCGATCTGGACGGCCTACGAGAAGGGCGAGCGGGTCTACTGCGGCCATCGGCTGCCCGACGGGCTGCGCAAGCACGAGCGCCTGCCGCGACCGCTGCTCACGCCGACCACCAAGGCCGAGCAGGGCGCGCACGACGAGCTGACGTCGCGCGAGGAAGTGCTCGCGCGCGGCGTCGTGGGCGCCGATCTCTACGACCGCGCCGAGGCGCTGGTGCTGCGGCTCTTCTCCGAGGGCCAGCAGTGGGCCGAGAAGCAGGGCCTGATCCTGGTCGACACCAAGTACGAACTCGGCCTCGACGCGAGCGGCCACCTGGTCGTGATCGACGAGATCCACACGCCCGACTCGTCCCGTTACTGGTATCTCGACACCTACGAGCGCGCGATGAGCGGCGGCAGCGATCCGAAGGCGATGGACAAGGAGTACGTCCGCCGCTGGCTCGCGGATCAGGGGTATCGCGGCGAGGGCACGCCTCCGCCGCTCCCCGACGACGTGCGCTGCGAGGCCGCGCGACGCTACGTCGAGACCTACGAGCGCATCACCGGTGCACCGTTCGTACCCGACACCGAAGCGCCGCTCGACCGCATCCGCCGCAATCTCGGTCTGTGAACGAGGAGAACGTCTTCCCCGTGTTCGCCGTCCTGCAGTTCCCTGGATCGAACGACGACCGCGACCTCCGCTTCGCGGTGAAGAGCGCGCTCGGCGCCGAGGCGCGGCTGGTCTGGCACAAGGAGCCCGCGCTGCCGGCGGACACGCGCGCGGTGCTGCTGCCGGGCGGCTTCTCGTACGGCGACTACCTGCGCTGCGGCGCGATGGCGCGCTTCTCGCCGGTGATGAGCGCCGTCCGGCGCTTCGCCGCAGCGGGCGGGCCGGTGTTCGGCACCTGCAACGGCTTTCAAGTGCTCTGCGAGTCGGGCTTGCTGCCGGGTGCACTGCTGCGCAATCAGGGCCTCGACTTCGTCTGCGACGTCGAGCAGCACGTGCGCGTCGAGCACGCCGGTCCCCCGTTCCTCTCGCGCGCCCGCACCGGCCAGGTGCTGCGCATCCCCGTCAAGCACGGCGAGGGTCGCTACGTCGTCGACCCCGTCGAACTCGCCCGCATGGAAGCCGGCGGCCAGATCCTGCTGCGCTACTGCGACGCGTCGGGTGCCGTCGGTGGTGCCGCGAATCCGAACGGGTCCGTCGCCGACATCGCCGGCGTGCGCAACGCCGCGGGCAACGTGATGGGCATGATGCCCCACCCCGAGCACGCGGCGGAGGAAGGCTTGCCGGGCGGCTGCGACGGTCTCGTGGTGCTCGGCTCGCTGCTCGACTTCCTTGAGAAGCCCCGATGAGCACGCGCGACCGAGGCGAGCGGAGCGAGCCCACGGTGGATCACGCGCTGGCGCGAGAGCACGGGCTGAGCGACGCCGAGTGGCAGCGCATCCTCGAGATCCTCGGCCGCGCGCCGACCTTCTCGGAGCTGGGGATCTTCTCGGTGATGTGGTCGGAGCACTGCTCGTACAAGTCGAGCCGCGTGCACTTGAAGACGCTGCCGACGACGGCCGAGCACGTCCTCGTCGGGCCCGGGGAAGGCGCGGGCGCGATCGCGATCGGCGACGGACTCGCCGCGATCTTCAAGATCGAGAGCCACAACCATCCTTCGTTCATCGAGCCGACGCAGGGCGCGGCGACCGGCGTCGGCGGCATCCTGCGGGACGTCTTCAGCATGGGCGCGCGGCCGATCGCGTCGCTGGACTCGATCCGTTTCGGCCCGCTCGAGGATCCGAAGCACCGCATGCTGCTTCGCGGCGTGGTGCACGGGATCGGCGGCTACGGCAACTCGGTCGGTGTCGCGACGGTGGGCGGCGAGACGACCTTCCACGAGTGCTATCGCGGCAACATCCTGGTCAACGCGTTCAACCTCGGCCTCGTCGAGGCCGACCGGATCTTCCTCGGGCAGGCCACGGGCCTCGGCAACCCGGTGATCTACGCCGGCTCGAAGACCGGTCGCGACGGGATCCACGGCGCCAGCCTGCTCGCCTCCGCCGAGTTCGACGAGAGTTCGGACGCCAAGCGTCCCACCGTGCAGGTCGGCGATCCCTTCACCGAGAAGTGTCTGATCGAGGCGTGTCTCGAAGCGATGCGCACGGGCGTGATCCTCGGCATCCAGGACATGGGTGCCGCGGGATTGACCTGCTCGTCGTTCGAGATGGCGAGCCGCGCCGGCACCGGCATCGAGATGGACCTCGATCGCGTGCCACAGCGCGCCGCGAACATGACGCCGTACGAGCTGCTGCTCTCCGAGAGCCAGGAGCGCATGCTCTTCGTGACGCGCGCCGGCGAGGAGCAGCGCGCGCTCGACATCTTCGCGAAATGGGATCTCGATGCGGTCGTCGTCGGGCGCGTCACCGGCGACGGCCGCATGCGCGTGCGCTGGCACGGCACGACGGTGGTCGACATCCCGGTGGATCCGGTCGCCGCGAACGCACCGCTCTACGACCGCCCGCGACGGGTGCCGGCGGACCTCGGCGAGCGCCAGAAGCTCGACCTCGCATCGCTCGAGCCCGAGTCCGATCCGCAAGGCGCACTGCTCGCACTGCTCGATTCGCCGAACCTCGGCTCGAAGGCCTGGATCTGGCGCCAGTACGACACGCTGGTGCAGGGCAACACGGTGATCGGACCGGGCGGCGACGCCGCGCTGGTACGCGTCGCCCGCGAAGACGGCACGCCCACCGGCAAGGCGCTCGCCATGTCGGTCGACTGCAATCCGCGCTGGTGCTGGCTCGATCCGCACGCCGGCACGATCGCCGCCGTCGCGGAGTCGGCGCGCAACGTCGCCTGCACCGGCGCACGGCCGCTCGCGCTGACCAACTGCCTGAACTTCGGCAATCCCGAGAAGCCCGAGATCATGTGGGAGCTCGCGGAGTCGATCCGCGGGCTCGGCGAAGCGGCGGATGCGCTCGGCACGCCGGTGATCTCGGGCAACGTGTCGCTCTACAACGAGACCAGCGGCCGCGCGATCTTCCCGACGCCGACCGTCGCGGTCGTCGGCCTGCTGGACGACGCCGATCGCCACGCCGTTTCCCACTGGACGCGCGCGGGTCTCGCGATCGTGCTGCTCGGCGAGACGCGCGAGGAGCTCGGCGGCAGCGAGTGGCTCGCGCTGCGCCGCGGTCTCGAGGCGG
>JALOQG010000215.1 GCA_025453505.1 Myxococcota bacterium
CGCGTCCGCGGCGAGATCGAAGAGGCGCCGCGTGCGGGTGCCGTCGGCGGCGATCTCCACCTCGAGCAGCGCGGATTCGCGGACGACCGCGTAGTGATCGGCCTGCTGCCACGGACTCCACGCGACGAGGTCGCGAACGGGCGGCTCGGCTGCGCCTCGCACGACCGACGCGAGATCTGCGCCGAACGCGTCGGCCGGGATCGGCAGCCCGAGCAGTCCGAGGATCGTCGGCATGAGATCCCACGTGGAGACCGGCGCGTCCACTTCGCGCGGCGCGACCGACCACGAAAGCGGCGGCTTCACGATCAGCGGGACGCGGATCAGGACCGGCTGCAGCGACGCCGTTCCGTGTCCGACGAAGCCCTGCTCGCCGAACGCTTCGCCGTGATCCGACAGGATCCAGACCAGCGACTCGTCCCAGCGGCCCTGCGCGGCGAGCGCCTCGCGGAGCCGTCCGATCGCCTCGTCGGTGTGGCGCACGCCGGCGGCATAGCGCTCGCGCGCGTTGGCGAGGATCGGCTCGCTGGCGGGATCGAGCAGCGTTTCGCGCGGCAGGCGCAGGAAGCGCGAGTAGGGGACGTACGCGGATGCGTCGTAGCCGGCGGGCAGCAGCCGGCGCGGCGGCAGATACGGGCCGTGCACGTCCATCGCGTGCAGGTAGAGGAACGCGGGCCGCGGCAGTTCGCCGAGCAGACGCACGCCGCGCGCGAAGAGGCGCTGCGCCGGCTCGTAGTAGAGCGAGCCGCTCGCGAGGCCGAGCCGGTGCGCGAGTCCGCCGTCGGCGTTGAGCAGCAGTTGCACGAGCGGCGCCACGAGGAAGCTCGCCGCGTCGCTCGGATCCGAGAAGTGATCGAAGCCGCGATCGTATCCGGTGTGCCGCGACACGAACGGATTCGCGGAGAGTCCCGCGGTCGCGAAGCCCGCGTCCCGCAGATGTTCGGCGAGCGTGCGCGCCTCGGCCGCGAGCGGCGTACCGACGACGCGCTCGGTGGACGACGCGAGGATGCCCGGCATCGCGCGGCGCGTGACGTTGGCGGGCGACCACGCGCTGCGAAAGCGGAGGCCCTCGGCGGCGATCGCGTCGAGGTTCGGCGTCAGCGTCGCCGCGTCCGGTCGCGGCCCGACGTGGTCGTCGCGCAGCGTGTCGAGCAGCACCACGATCACGTCCGGTCGCGCCGGCTCGGCGGCGCGCGTCGGCGAAGCGAGCGCGGCGAGGATCGCAGTGCAGGCCGCGACGCCCGTGGCGCCCCGGCGCGATCGCAGCACCAGCACCGCCGCGGCGGCGAGCGCCGCCCCGACCAGCGACGCGAGCGAAACGAACGACGGCCATTCGCGCAGCGGCAGCTCGCCGAGCGCGATCGACGCCCCGGCGCTGCGCGCGAACGGCACCACGAGCGCGGTCCACGCGGCCCAGACGGCGAGCGGCCAGGCCGCGCGACGCCGCGGCGGCAGCACGCGGCCGACGGCCGCGAGGGCGCCGAGCAGGATCGCGACCGCGACGGCGAAGACGACGAAGCCGCCCGCGGCGCTCGCCGGCGTGGTCGTGCGCAGTCCGCCCTCGAGCACGCGCGCGCCGAGCAGGGCGGTCGTCGCGGCGCCGATCGCGAACCATCCGACGCCCGTCGCGTCGAGCGCGAGGAGTCGCGCGGCGATCGCGATGCCGGCGCCGAGCAGCGCGAAGAGCGCGAGCTGCCACGGCAGCATGCGCAGCCAGTCGCCGAGGATCTCGCCCGGCGCGGCGCCCGCGCCGCTGCGCACGGCCAGCAGCAGCTCGACGGCGTACCAGACGAGACCGAGCGCCAGCGTGCAGGCGAGCACGCGGCCCGCGCCGGGCCTCACGCCGGCCTTCCGATCCAGACGGCGCCGTCGAAGTCGCGCACCGCCTGGCCGCTGACCATCACGACTTCGCGATCGCTCGCGCCGCGCGGCAGCACCAGCGAGCCGAACTGGAAGTAGTCGGCGTGCCAGCGGTCCTTCGGCGCGCGCAGCACGCACTCCCAGCGCTCGAGGTCGCGCGAGATCCAGAGCGTCGCGTCGCGCGACGCGTTGACCTGCGACGGCTCGACCGTGGTGGTGATCGCGTAGAGGCCGCCGAAGCGGCACGCGTAGATGCAACTGCCCTCGAAGGGGTGCAGGCGCTCGCACCGGCCCGTGCGCTTGTCGAGCGACACGAGCGCGTTGGCCTCGAGCTGGGTGTCGGTCGCGTAGACGAGCCGGTCGCCGCAGTCGAAGACGTCGACGGCGCGGAAGCGCTGCTCGCCGCGCACGAACCACTCGAAGCGCGTGAGATCGTCCGACAGCCGCCCGATGCCGGGCTGCGCGTCGAAGTCGCCGGTCAGCACCCAGTAGTGCGAGAGCCCGGCGTCCCACACGACGTTGTGCACGTGCAGCACTTCGCCCGGCGCGAAGGCGTGCACCATCTCGAAGCGCGCGCCGCCGTCGCGCGACGCGAACACGCGCATCGGCCGCCCGCGCGGCGAGCCGTACTCGCCGAAGAGCACGGTGCCCGGCCCGGTGCCGATGCAGAGCGGCGGCAGCAGCGGCACCTCGCCCGTCGCGACGTGGCTGGCTGCGAAGAGGGCGTCGCCGGGTCGCCCCGCGAAGACGCCCCGGCGGTTCGCCGCGCGCGAGCGCACGATGCGCAGGTGCTGCGACGCGTAGAGCGTGCCGTCGGGACGTGCGAGGAGCGCGCGACCGCGCGTCGCAGCGAGCGGCTCGAAGCGCAGCGCCGGGCCGCGAGCAGGCGCCGCGCTCAGAGCGTCACCTCCTCGCCGCGGCGGTCGACGTAGGTCTGCAGCCAGAGCTCGAGCGTGAGCAGCGCGTAGATCAGGTAGGCGTGATCGGCCTCGTCGCGCTCGTTCTCGCGCAGCACGCGCTCGACGACGCCGGCGTCGAAGAGGCCGCGCTCTTCGACCCGCTTGCGGCCGAGCAGCACCTCGATCGGTTCGTGCAGGTCTTCGGCGATCCACTGGCGCAGCGGCGCGCCGAAGCCGGTCTTCGAGCGGTAGAGGATGGAGGGCGGGAGATAGCGCTCCATCGCCTTCTTGAGCACGTACTTGGTCGTCGTGCCGCGCAGCTTGTGCTCCTCGGGAATCCGCGCGGCGAGCCGCATCAGCTCGACGTCCATGAACGGCACGCGCGTCTCGACCGAGACCGCCATGCTCGTCTTGTCGGTGTACAGGAAGTTGTGTGCGGCGAGGAAGGTCTGGATCAGCAGGTGCGAATGGCGGTTGAGCTCGCCCGTGCCCGAGAAGCTCTCGTAGTACTTGCGCATGCAGGCCGGCTCCTGCCGCACGCCGGGATAGGCCGCCATCACGTCCGGTCGCAGGAGTTCGTCGCGAACCGGCACGCTCGACCACTCAGAGAGCGCGAGATGCCGCTCGAGCGCCGACTGGTCGAGGCCCTTCTGGAACTTGCGCAGGCGGCGCGCGGTGCGGTTCTGCGCGCCGAGCAGCGCCGTGCTCGCGGCGACGGCCGCCGTGAGCGCCGGACCGCCCGGGAAGCGGGCCAGCCAGCGGAACTGCTCGTAGGTGCGGTACGCGACGTGGCTGCGGTAGCCGAAGAAGACCTCGTCGCCGCCGGTTCCCGAGAGCAGCACGGTGGTGCCGTCCTCCCGCGCGAGCTTGCAGATCAGGTACGACGGGAAGATCGCGGGATCCGCGTCGGGCTCGTCGAGGTGCCAGATCATCTTCGGCAGCAGCCGGATCACGTTGGGCTTGAGCAGCACGCCCTTCAGCTTGACGTCGAGGATCTCGGCGACGCGCCGCGCATACGGGTAGTCGTCGGCGCCCTGGTCGCGCGCCATGCATCGAAGCGACGATGCTCGACGAATCGAGGCCGCCCGAGAGGAACGCGCCGAGCGGCACGTCCGACACCATCTGGCGGCGCGTCGTGCGCACGAAGGTGTCGTGGACGCGTTCGATCCATTCGGCCTCGGAGACGCTCGTGTCGGGCTCGTAGTGCAGCGAGAACCACGGCTTCACCTGCACCTGGCCGTCGCGCCAGAGCAGGAAGTGACCCGGCTCGAGCTTCTGGATGCCGCGCAGCAGCGTCTCGCCGCCCGGCGCCCACAGGAACGCCAGGTAGTCGGGCACGGCCGCGACGTTGAGCTCGTTCGGGATCTCGGGGACGCGCAGCAGCGCCTTGATCTCCGAGGCGAAGTAGATGCGCTCGCGGTCGACCCAGTAGTAGAGGGGCTTCACGCCGACGTGGTCGCGGGCGAGCAGGAGCTGGCGCTTGCGCGCGTCCCAGATCGCGAACGCGAACATGCCGTTCAGATCCTGGAGCATGTCGACGCCGCGCTCTTCGTAGAGGTGGACCAGGACTTCCGTGTCGGAGTGGCTGCGGAAGCGGTGGCCCTTGCTCTCGAGCGGCTCGCGCAGGTCCTGGAAGTTGTAGATCTCGCCGTTGAACGAGACCTGGACCGTGCCGTCCTCGTTGCACATCGGCTGCCGGGCGGCGTCCGAGAGGTCGATGATCGACAGACGCCGGTGCCCGAGGCCGACGCGCGCCGCGTGGTCGAACCAGACGCCGGCTCCGTCCGGGCCCCGGTGCTGCATCGCCGCGTTCATCGACTCGAGCAGCTCGGGGCGGTCGTCGCCGGCGTATCCGCAGATGCCGCACACGAATGGAGTCCTCCGGCCCTGCAGAGGGCGCGTCAGTATACTCGCCGCGTCCGTCGCGCTCGCGCGGACCCCTAGGGGGGTCTCGTCACGACGGGCCCCGCCATTGACACTCACGACGAGGACCGGGCAGTCTGACCCGTTCGCCGCGCGCCGGGCAGGGCACGCAGGAGGTGGTTCGTTGGATTCCAAGATGCTCATCGCGGCCGTGACGCGGCGACGCGCCTGGCTCTTCGGGCGCATGAATCCGCGCAAGGCGCTCAACATGGTCGCGGCGGCGAAGGACTTCGCCCTCAAGCGCGAAACCATGAACGCGCTGCCCGCGATCGTGAAGATCGACATTTCGCCGCTCTGCAACCTGCGCTGCACCGCCTGCGTGCATGCCGATCCCAACGGCAACCCGACGCTCGAGAAACAGGTCTTCGACCCGAAGCACAAGATGACCGTCGAGCAGTTCACGCGGATCGTCGACCAGATCAAGCACAAGGCGTCCGCGGTCTCGGTCTACTACCTGGGCGACCCGATGGTGCACCCGGACCTCGACCGGATGTGCCGCGTCGCCGCCGACGCGGGTCTGCAGGTGCACGTTTCGACGAACTTCTCGTTCGGTCTCAAGGACGATCGCATCCGCAGCATCGTCGAGAGCGGGCTCTCGCACCTGACCGTCTGCATCGACGGGCTCTCGCAGGAGAAGTACCAGCGCACGCGCGTCGGCGGGAACATCGCGCGCGTCGTGAACAACCTCGAGCGCGTCGCCAAGGTGCGCAAGGAACTCGGCCGCAAGGACCCGATGATCGAGGTCCAGTACATCATGTTCCAGCACAACCTCGAGGAGGTGGAGAAGGCGCGCAAGCTGTGCGAGGACCTCGGCGTCGAGCAGTTCTCGACCTTCTGGGGCGATCTGCACAACTGGACCGACCGCGATCCGGGCAACTTCGACGTGCTCGGCCCGAAGCCCGCGAAGGGCCTGCCGCACTGCTACTGGCCGTACTTCTCGACCGTCATCAAGTACAACGGCGACGTGATCCCGTGCTGCACGCACCGGCAGGGCATGCAGTACGCGCCGGGCGTGGACTCGCGCGCGTTCGGCAACGTGTTCCAGACTCCGTTCCAGGAGATCTGGAACTCCGAGCACTACCGCCAGGCGCGCCGCATCGTGTCGGATCCGACCGCGTCGGACCGCGATCCGAAGCTGAAGGAACACTTCTGCGACGCCTGCCCGGTGCTCTTCGAGACGACGCGCAACGAGAACGCGCTGTGGGGCGATCGCGCCAGCTTCGACGAGGTCTATACGCTGAACGAGAAGGGCAAGCCGGTGCGCAAGGCGGCCGTGGCGGGGGGCTCCGGCGAGTCCTGAGTCGGGTCGCCCGGCCCGCGCTTCGCCGCTGATGATTGTCACGTTCTAGGGTTGCTGGATCATGAGAGCGGGATGCAACTTCACTGGTCGAGAAACCAGAAGTCCGGGCGGCGACGCGTCGCCTCGGGCGGCCGGGAAGATCTTCGAGGTCGACGGCGGCACCGTCGCATCGAACTCGCCGCTCGAGCTGCCGGCGGTCTGAGGCGAAGGCGCTGCCGCGCATCCTTCGCCGCGAGCTCTGGGTCGCAGCCGCCGTGCTCACGGCGGCGGCCGGCGGGCTCGCGTGGAACCTGATCGATGGATTCACGCGTACCGAGGCGCGTTATGTCGCGAGCACGCTGGCCGCTCGAGCGCTCGCGCTCGTCCTCGCAGTTCACGATCCTTGGCGTGAAATCGAGGATTCGCCGCTCTGCAACTGCTCGAGTGACATCCCGTATCGCTGTGAGGACCCCTCCCACCCCTACTACGAGCGGGTGCGAGGCGATCCGCGCTTTGCCTCCCTATTGCAGCTTCCGCCCCATCGGACCGAGACCTACGCCGCGCTCATGCACGCCCTCAGCGATCAGATTACGCGAGGCCATCGAACGAGCGGGCAGAGATTCGCTGGCGGGTACCACCTTCTCGAACGCTTGGACGATGCGGTGCGTGGGGAACGATTTCTGTGTCGCGAGATCTCGATGATGCTTGCGGAGCTGGTCGGGGCGACCGGCGGCTATGCGCGACTCGTAGCCCTACTCTCGCAAGAGGGCAGCGGCCACGTGGTCACTGAACTTTGGGTGGAAGACGCAGGGGCCGTCGGCCGTTGGGTCGTCTTCGATCCCGACTACGACGTGTGGTTCAGTTCCGTCAATGGCATTCCGCTCTCGGCGCTCGACTTGCACCGCATGGCGCTGGAGCGCCGCTTCGACGCGATCGTCGCGCATCCGGGAGGCTCGGCTCGGGCCTCTTGGACTGGATCCGAAAGCAAGAGGCTGCTGCTCGATCACTACGCGCATCTCTCGTTCGGCACGCAGGCGAACTGGATCAGCACCGATCTCCCGAGCCGACATCCCCGCCGTCATCCTCAGGCGCGCGAGGACCTCTGGATCGACGATCACCCCACGCTGCCGCCCCTCTATTACCGCGCGCTAGTCGGAGACGAGGCACGCATGTATTTCACACCGTGTCGCCCGTGGCTTGCCCCCGAAGCAGCAGGCGGCGCCGCGCTGCGCTGAGCCTTGTCGCAGCACCGTGTCAACCGTCGACCAATGAGACGAACGCGAGCACGGAGGCGGCCACCCAGAGTGCTCCGAGCACGAGCAGCACGCGGGCCAGGACATGCGTCGTGAACCAGGGCGAGAGGCGAGGCGTGTAGAGCCGATCCCGCAGGCGCCGCGCGCGTTGGGCGCCGAAGATCCGCGCCGGGAGCGTCTTGATCGTTGCCGCGATGCGGTAGTGGGCTGAGCTCGGAAACGCCAGCACGCGGAGGAAGCTACCGAGGTCCATGTCGCGTTCGATCCCAATCCGAGGCAGCTCGAGCAGGTCGGATCGATCGGTAGCGGTACCGCGGCCGAATCCGCAGGCGCTCTCGTAGCCCGCGTCGCGAATCCAGCGTCGCACTCGTGCACTCCCGCCGCCGCGTGGTACGCAGAAGTGTCGAACGGGTCGGTTGGTGATCGCCTCCAGAAGCGCGCGGGACTCCGCTAGCTCATGGCGGACCGCGGCATCGTCCAGGTCCGCGAGCACGGGATGCGTCAACGAGTGCGACTGGATCGAGATGCCGTGCGCCGCCAGCTCGCGGATCTGCGCTGCGTCGAGGAACTCGTCGACGCCCGCCACCTGCTCGCGCGTATGCTCATCCGGCTCCAGCGCAACAAAGACGGTCGCCTTGAAGCCGTGGCGTCGCAGCACGGGGAAGGCGAGCGTGTAGTTACTCGCGTAGCCGTCGTCGAAGGTGATCGCGACCGGCTTGGGCGGACGCGGGAACCGGCCCGCGCGGATCGCCACGTAGTCGTCGAGGTCGATCGGCGTGAATCCCGCTCGCGCGAGTTCCGCCATCTGGGCAGCGAAGGCGTCGTCGTAGACAACCCACATCCGCTCGTCGTCGCGCACCAGACCCGCTCGCGCATCGGCCCGCGAGAGCAGACGGTGATAGCAGAGGATCGGCACCCGATGTGGACCCCACTCGCGCGCGAGTACCGCGAGCACCCATCCGAGCGCCGCTACGAGCGGCAGGACGAGGATCACGATTGCCGATTCCATCAGCTCGGATCGGAGGCACGATCGGTCTGCCATAGCGCCGCGCGCCGGCCGCGGCACCAGTCGATCGTCGCGAGTGCCATCGGGACCAGCGTCAGTACAGGGAATCCAATCGCGGACGCGACGCCGCCGCCGACGCCGCGCACTGCGAGCAACGCCCCCGTCACCGATGCCGCCCAGAGCGCAGAGTGCAGCACGAAGAGCAAGACCCACGCGGGATCGACTAGCGCTATCGCGAAATGGGAAAGCCACGCGAGGCCTGCGGGAATCCAGAGCAGCCAACGCAGGAGCTTGTGGCTGACCAGCTGCCAGACCGCGACCCAGCGACCCGCCCCGGTCAACATGACGAGAGCGGTAGGCAGCGCCGTTAGACCCCGGAGCGTCATCCGGGCCCGCGAGCGGATGCTCTCTGCCGCCGTCGTAGGACCGATCTCGTCGGCCACGCAGTCCGGATCGAAGGCCACGCGACGGCCCAGAGCGACAACCTGCGCCGGATCCAGAAGGTCGCGTGTCGCGTCGGCTCGCGCAGATCGATACAGATCGCGCCGCATCGCGTGGAGCGCGCCGCTCACGGAAGGGACGTAGCCGAAGGCCGCCTCGGACGACCGCACGAGGTCTTCGATGCTGCGAAACGTGTCGTGCAAGCCCGCCCCATCGGCACGGCGGTGCGCGTATGCCAACCGGCCGGCGGAGCAGCCGACGAGAGGGTCGTTGAACGGCGCGAGCAGACTTTGCATGGTTCCGGGGCGGAATCGCGTAGTCGCGTCGGTGAAGACCAGGAGATCCCCCTTGGCGTATTGCACGGCCTCATCGAGCATCTTGGTTTTTCCGACTCGCTGGAGACTCCGGAGTAGGACCACAGCGTCGCCAAAGACGGCACCGCAGATCGTTTCCGTCCCATCGCTCGATCCATCGGATGCGACGATCAC
>JALOQG010000216.1 GCA_025453505.1 Myxococcota bacterium
GCGCGCCTTCTACGCGCGTGGCGACACCTGGCGTCCGATGCTGCTCGGCACGGTCATCTCGCTTCTGGCGATCCCGCTCTACTGGACGCTGGGCCGACACTTCGGTGCGGCGGGGCTGGCCTGGGCGGGCGTCGTCGGCATGAGCGTGAACACCCTGGCCACGCTCGCGCTCGCGCGTCGCCTGCACGGCGGGCCGCCGCTCGCGCCGCTCGCGACGACGCTGTTGCGGGCTTCGGTCGTGGCCGTCGCGGCGGCGGTGGTCGCATCGCGGGCACGACTCGACGGCGCGGGCTGGTTCGGGGCCGTCACCGACGTGGCGCTCGGCGGCGCGGTCTTCGCGGGCGTCGCGGCACTGGGCATCGCGATGCTCGGCGATGCCGCGTTGCGCGGAACCGCGCTGCGCGTGATCCGGCGTGTCCTACCTCGGAAGAAGCACGGCTGAGCGCGCCTCGGGTTGCTGCGGCTTCGGGCGCGCCCTAGTTTGCGCCCGGGCGCGTAGCTCAATTGGCAGAGCAAGGGACTCTTAATCCCTAGGTTCGGGGTTCGACTCCCCGCGCGCTCACCACAAGCCTTCCTCCGAGCCGGGGTGGCGGAACTGGCAGACGCAGTGGCCTTAGGAGCCACCGTCCGAAAGGACGTGCAGGTTCGAGTCCTGTCCCCGGTACCACTTGCTCGACAGATCGTTCCGATCGGTGAACCTCGCCGCGGTCCGTCGCGACGGCGGCCGCAGGGACTAGAAGGACTCGCATGAGCAGCCACGCCGCTTCCGACGATCTCCACGTCGAGACCCGCGAAGAGGGCCCCGTCGCCCGCTGGATCGAGGTCGAGGTGCCGGCGGTTCGCGTCGACCAGGCCTTCGCGAGCGCATTTCGCGCGCTCGGCAGGAACGCGCGCGTGCGCGGCTTCCGGCCGGGCAAGGCGCCGCTCAGCGTGCTGCGCAAGATGTATGGCCCCGCCGTAGCCGAAGACGTCGAGCGCGAACTGGTCGGCGACACGATCGCCGCGGCGCTCGAGCGGGCCAGTCTTCAGCCGGTCGCACAGCCGCAGGTCGAGTCGGACGTTCCGGTCGAAGGCAGTGGCTTCCGGTATCGCGCACGCGTCGAGGTCAAGCCGGCCTTCACGCTCTGCGAGCTGCGGGGATTGCCGGCGCAACGCCCGCCGAGCAGCGTCGCGGACGAGGAAGTCGATCAAGAACTCGAGAAGCTGCGTGAACGTCATGCGCAACTCGTCGAGGAGCCCGAAGGCGTCGCGGCCGCGAACGGTCACTACCTCAACATGGACTTCGAGGGCCGCATCGACGGAGTCGCTTTCGAGGGCGGTACGGCCAAGGACGTGACGGTCGAGATCGGCGGCGGACAGCTCATCCCCGGTTTCGACGAGCAGCTCCTCGGCGCGACCGTCGGCGAGGAGCGCACGGTGCGGGTGCGCTTCCCGGACGACTACGGCCAGGCCGGCCTCGCCGGCAAGGACGCCGAGTTCGCCGTGCGCGTGACACTGCTGCGGCGTCGCGACATTCCCGTGCTCGACGACGAGTTCGCACGCGACCTCGGCGACTTCGAGAATCTCGAGCAGGTGCGTGCGAAGATGCGCGAGTCGATGGAGGCAGCGCGCGAGCGGAACGCGAAGGCGACTGCGCCGGACCGTGCTCGACGCGGTGATCGAGCGCGTTCGCTTCGAAGTGCCGCCCGGCCTGATCGAAGAGAGGCTGCGCCGGCGTCTGCACTCGGCGTCGCACGATCTCGAACATCGCGGTGTCGGGCGCGCCGCGATCGATCGCCAGATGGCGCACTTCGAGCAGGAGTGGCGTCCGCTGGTGGAACGCGAGATCCGCGAAGAGTGGCTGCTCGATTCGATCGCACAGGCGGAATCGATCGCGGCGGACGACGCCGAAGTCGAGGCCCGCTTCGAACGCATCGCCCAGGAGCAGGGCGGCGACGTCGCCAAGCTGCGCAAGGCCTATCGCGAGGCCGGGCTGGTGGAGGCCATCCGCGCACAGGTCGTGGAGGACAAGGCCGTTGAATTCCTCTTGCGCGAAGCTAAGGTCGAAGACGTAGCCGCGTCCTGATCGCTGCGCGCTCCCCGTCTCCCCGGAGTGCCTGCGCTCGTAGTGTCGCGCATGTGTCCTCCACCATGCGTGTTGCGCGGCGAGTTGCGGGTGCAACCGATGATTTCCACGGGACCGGCGTCGCTGGCTCCTGTAGGCTGCGCGGGGTCGTCTTCCGCTCTGTGAGTACGCCCGAGCGAATCCCCAGGAGTACTGCATGCCGCTGATTCCGATGGTCGTGGAGCAGAGCCCGCGTGGCGAGCGCGCCTACGACATCTACTCGCGCCTGCTCAAGGAACGCATCGTCCTGCTCGGCTCGCCGATCGACGACGACGTCGCGAACCTGATCATCGCGCAGCTGCTGTTCCTGGAAGCCGAGGATCCCGAGAAGCCGATCCATCTCTACATCAATTCACCCGGGGGGTCCGTCACCGCCGGTCTCGCCATCTACGATACGATGCAATACGTGCGTCCCGAGATTGCGACGCTGTGCATCGGACAGGCAGCTTCGATGGCGGCCTGGCTGCTCGCCGCAGGGGCACCCGGACAGCGCTTGGGGCTACCCAACTGCAGGGTGATGATCCACCAGCCGATGGGCGGGTTTCAGGGCCAGGCGACGGACGTCGATATCCAGGCTCGGGAGATCCTGAAGCTGCGACACCGGATGAACGAACTGCTCGCGCTGCACGTCGGCAAGCCGATCGAGCAGATCGCGAAGGACACGGAGCGCGACTACTATCTGAGCGCGGAAGAGGCCCTGTCCTACGGGCTCATCGACCGCGTGATGTCGCGCCACGCCACGCAGCCGGAGGAACGGCCGCGCGCCGTGGCGGGTGGTCTGGGGGGCCAGCGCGGGTGAAGAAGCGGGACGACAACGCGAACCTCTCGTGCTCCTTCTGCGGGAAGAGCCAGCGCGAGGTCAAGAAGCTCATCGCGGGCCCGACCGTCTACATCTGCGACGAGTGCATCGAACTGTGCAACGACATCATCGCCGAGGAGTACGGCCGCGAGGAAGTCGCACCGCAGACCTCGAAGGTCCCGAAGCCCCACGACATCAAGAAGATCCTCGACGACTACGTGATCGGGCAGGAGCGTGCGAAGAAGATCCTGTCGGTCGCGGTTCACAACCACTTCCGCCGGATCGAGAGCCAGGCCTTCGTCGGCGACGTCGAGCTGCAGAAGTCGAACATCCTGCTGCTCGGCCCGACCGGCTCGGGCAAGACGCTCCTCGCGCAGACCCTGGCGAAGATCCTGGACGTGCCGTTCACGATCGCCGATGCGACCACGCTGACCGAGGCGGGCTACGTCGGCGAGGACGTCGAGAACATCATCCTGAACCTGCTCCAGGCGGCGAACTACGACGTCGAGCGCGCCCAGCGCGGCATCGTCTACATCGACGAGATCGACAAGATCGCGCGCAAGAGCGAGAACCCTTCGATCACACGCGACGTGTCGGGCGAGGGCGTGCAGCAGGCGTTGCTGAAGATCATCGAAGGCACCACGGCCAACGTGCCTCCCAAGGGCGGTCGCAAGCATCCGCAGCAGGAGTTCCTGCAGATCGACACCACCAACATCTTGTTCATCTGCGGTGGTGCGTTCTGCGGCCTCGAGAAGCTGATCGAGCAACGCATCGGCGTGAAGGGCATGGGCTTCGGCGCTGCGGTGAATCCGGCGCCCGGCAAGCGGCGTCTCGGTGACGTGCTGCGGGAGTGCCAGCCCGAAGACCTGCTGAAGTTCGGCATGATCCCCGAGTTCATCGGGCGCCTGCCGGTGATCGCGACTCTGGAAGAGCTCGACGAACGGGCGCTGGTCTCGATCCTGACCGAGCCGCGCAACGCGCTCGTGAAGCAGTACCAGAAGCTCTTCGAGTTCGAAGAGGTGAGACTGCGCTTCTCGGAGGGAGCGCTCGCCGCGATGGCGCGCCAGGCGCTTTCGCGCAAGTCGGGCGCGCGCGGTCTGCGCGCCATCCTCGAGACCATCATGCTCGAATTGATGTACGAGATCCCCTCCCGCGACGACGTCGAGGAGGTGATCGTTTCCGAGGAAGTGGTGGATCAGGGCGCCGAACCGCTGCTGGTCCTGAAGCACGAAGCGGAATCCGCGTAGCCCGATGGGCATATTTCGCAACGAGGACGAGGAATCGGGTCGCGGCGCCGGTCGTCGCGTGATGCCGCTGCTGCCGTTGCGGGACATCGTGGTCTACCCGCACATGGTGGTCCCGCTCTACGTGGGCCGACCCAAGTCGATCGCGGCGGTCACCGAAGCGCGTAGCGGTGACGGCCAGATCCTGCTCGCGGCGCAGCGCCAGACCACGCAGGAGGAGCCGAGCGAGGCCGACATCTACCAGGTCGGCACGATCGGCTCGATCCTTCAACACGTACCGCTGCCCGACGGCACCGTGAAGGTGATCGTCGAGGGCAAGCGCCGCGCGAAGATCCGTTCGTTCGTGCAGCCAGCGCCGTTCTTCTGCTGCGAGATCGATCCGATCGAGGAGAGCAACCCGCGCGGTCTCGAGACCGAGGCGCTGGCGCGCAGCATCCGGTCGAGTTTCGAGAAGTACGTCAAGCTGAACCGGAAGGTTCCGGCGGAGCTGCTCAACTCGCTGGCACAGATCCAGAGCGCGTCGCGCTTGGCGGACACCGTCGCGGCGCACCTCTCGCTCAAGCTCGAAGAGCGCCAGCGCGTGCTCGAGATCGAGGCCGCGGCCGAGCGGCTCGAAGAGGTCTACGGCCTGCTGCAGGGCGAGATCGAGGTCCTCGAGGTCGAGGGCAAGATCCGCTCGCGCGTCAAGAAGCAGATGGAGCGCTCGCAGAAGGAGTACTACCTCAACGAGCAGATGCGGGCGATCCAGAAGGAGCTCGGCGAGCGCGACGAATTCAAGAACGAGATCCAGGAACTCGAGGCGGCGCTCGCGAAGAAGCGGCTGCCCAAGGACGCGGCTGCGCGCGCCAAGAAGGAGATCCGGAAGCTCAAGATGATGTCGCCGATGAGCGCGGAAGCGACCGTCGTGCGCAACTACGTCGACTGGATCCTGGCGTTGCCCTGGGACGAGTACAAGGAAGAGAAGAAGGACATCGTCGAAGCCGAGCGGGTGCTCGATCGCGACCACTTCGGTCTCGAGAAGCCGAAGGAACGCATTCTCGAGTACCTGGCCGTGCAGACCCTGATCGAGCGGATGAAGGGGCCCATCCTGTGCCTCGTCGGTCCGCCCGGCGTCGGCAAGACCTCGCTCGGCAAGTCGATCGCGAACGCGACGGGCCGCGATTTCGTGCGCGTATCGCTCGGGGGAGTGAGGGACGAGGCGGAGATTCGCGGCCATCGGCGCACCTACATCGGCGCGCTGCCCGGCAAGGTCATCCAGAGCCTGCGCAAGGCGGGCTCGTCGAATCCGGTCTTCCTGCTCGACGAAGTGGACAAGATGTCGATGGACTTCCGTGGCGATCCCTCGGCGGCGCTGCTCGAAGTGCTCGACCCGGAGCAGAACCACACTTTCGGCGACCACTATCTCGACCTCGACTACGACCTCTCGCGGGTCATGTTCGTGTGCACGGCGAACGTGCTGCATCAGATCCCGCGACCGCTGCAGGACCGCATGGAGATCATCCAGCTGCCCGGCTACATCGAGTCGGAGAAACTCGAGATCGCGCGCAACTTCCTGGTTCCGAAGGTGATCGAAGGCAACGGCCTCGAGCCCCGGCACGTGGAGTTCACCGACGCGGGACTCCTCGACGTGATCCGCCACTACACGCGCGAGTCCGGCGTTCGCTCGCTGGAGCGCGAGTTGGCGTCGATCTGCCGCAAGGTCGCGCGCGAGGTCGTGAAGGAAGGCGTCGAGCAGGCGAAGCGGCGCCGCATCACGCCCGCCGTGGTCCGCAAGTTCCTGGGGGTCCCGAAGCACCGCTACGGCCAGAAGGAACAAGAAGACCGCGTCGGCGTTTGTACCGGGCTCGCGTTCACGGAGACGGGCGGCGAGTTGCTCCAGACCGAGGCGTCGGTGACGCCGGGCGCCGGCAAGCTGCAGATCACGGGCCGCCTCGGCGAGGTGATGCAGGAGTCGGCCAACGCGGCCATGTCATACGTCCGCTCGCGCGCCAAGCAGCTCGGGCTCGCCCGCGACTTCTACTCGAAGGTCGAGATCCACGTGCACGTGCCCGAGGGTGCGACGCCGAAGGACGGACCGTCTGCCGGCATCACGATCGCGACGACGATCGCGTCGGCGCTCACGCGCGTCCCGATTCGCGCCAACGTCGCGATGACCGGCGAGATCACGCTGCGCGGTCGCGTGCTTCCGATCGGCGGCCTCAAGGAGAAGCTGATCGCGGCTCACCGCGGCGGCATCGACACCGTGATCATCCCGAAGGAGAACGAGAAGGATCTTCACGAGATCCCCGCGCACGTGAAGCGCGACCTCTCGATCGTGCTCGTCGAGCACATGGACGAGGTTCTCGCTCGCGCGCTCGCACTCGACGATCCGACGCGCTTCCTGCACGCCGGCGACCACGCGATCGCCGAGATCTACGAGGTCCCGACGCCGGGTCCGGAGACCGAGCTGCCGCATCCGGCAGGCGTGAACTAGCGACCTTTTCGAGCCTGCTCGCAGTTGGCGATGCAGATCCTGCGTAGCGAGCCGCAGGCGAGCGGCGAGAGGGAGGTCGCCCAAGGGCGACCGTCTCCAGGCGAGATCCCGCGTAGCGAGCCGTAGGCGAGCGGCGAGAGAGAGGTCGCCAAGGGCGACCGTCTCCAGGCGAGATCCCGCGTAGCGAGCCGTAGGCGAGCGGCGAGAGAGAGGTCGCC
>JALOQG010000217.1 GCA_025453505.1 Myxococcota bacterium
CCGGCGAAGGACCTTCCGCCGGAACGCGCCGCGGAGATCGCGCGCATCGCGAAGCGTACGTATCGCGCGCTCGGCCTGTCGGGCTACGCGCGCATCGACCTGCGCCTGACCGAAGACGGACGCCTCTTCGTGATCGAGGCGAATCCCAACCCGGATCTCACGCGCGACGAAGACTTCGCGCGCTCGGCGGCGGCGGCGGGGATCGAATACCCGGAGCTGCTGCAGCGCATCGTGACGCTCGGCCTGCGCCATCCGTCGCCCTGGAAGACCGACTGAATCCAGCGCGCCGTCAGGGGACGAGACAGGCGCGGTAGGCATCCTGCGGCGCGCCGGCGGCGGCGAGCGTGCGGAAGGTCGCGGCGACCGCGCCGTCCGTCGCGAAGTCGAGCCGCGCCCAGCCCGGCACGGCATCCGCGTAGAGCGTGCCGGCGACGGGATGCACCCAGGTGAGATTGCGCTCCGATCCGGCGCCGCTCACCAGATGGAAGCGCGCGCTCGCGCCGCGGATCGCTTGCAGCGTGTGATCGTGGCCGGCCGCGTACACGAGCGGCGGCGCCTCCGCGAACGCCGCTTCGAGCGCCGCCGCCAGGTGCCGGTAGGCCGTTCCCGGCAAATCCTGATCGCTCGCGCCGGCGACGCGCAGCAGCGGCCACGTCGAGCCGACGATCGGCAGCGGGAGCCACGCGAGCCGGTGCGCCTCGCGGAGCGGGAACAGGTGCTCCTTCCAGCCGAAGCGCGCGCCGTGCGGACCGCCGCTCACGAGCGGGTGGTGCCCCATCACGATCGCGTGTCGGTCTCCGGATTCGCGCAGCGCCTGCGCGAGCGCATCGGTCACTTCGCGCTCGCTGCGCGCGGCGCAAGGCGAGTCGTCGCCCTGCGGCTTCGGCCCCGCGTGCAGCCACCACTGCGTGTCGAGGAAGACGAGCGACGCCGACGCACCGAGCGGCAGCACGACCGGGCCGGGGCAGCCGTTCGGCGGCACCACGCGCGCGCCGCGCGCCGCGACGAAACGGGTCGTGCGCTGCAGCGTCTCCCAGCCGGCCTCGCCGCCGTTCTCCCAGTCGTGATTGCCAGGCACGAACCAGCCGCGCGCGCCCGAAGCGCGGACCGCGTCGAGCTGCGAGAGCAGGCGCGCTTCGTCCTGCGCGCGCTCCGGGTGATCGGGCGCGCGCAGGCCGTGCGGATACACGTTGTCGCCGAGGAACGCGATCGCGACGTTCGCCGCGCCGAGCGCCGCGACGCGCGCGGAGGCGTCGGCCGCGAGCGCCTCGAGCAGCGGCTCCGGCGTGCGCGGTGCGCCGGCGTCGCCGACCAGGAACAGCGTGGCGTCTTCGGTGGCGGTCGCACACCGCTCCGGCAACGGCTCGGCGGGCGCCGTCGCCCCGTTCGAGAACTCCGCCACGAGCGCAATGAGCAGGCTCGACCCCAGCAACGAGGCGAGTACGCGGCCCGCTTTCAAGTACGACCTCCCGGTGCCTCTCGGATGCTAACGTGCGCGGCCCCATGGACACGCTCCTCTCCGGCGTCCGCGTTCTCGACTTCTCGCAGGTGCTCGCGGGCCCCTACACCTCGCGCATCCTCGCCGAGATGGGCGCCGACGTGATCAAGGTCGAAGCGCCGGGCGGGGATCTCACGCGCGTGATCGCGCCGAAGCACGATCGCGGTCAGTCCGGTCTCTACACGTGGGCGAATCTCGGCAAGCGCAACATCTGCGTCGACCTGCAGAAGGACGCCGGCCGCGCGCTGGCGCTCGATCTCGTGCGCAAGTGCGACGTCGTGCTCGAGAACTACCGGCCGGGCGTCGCCGATCGGCTCGGGATCGGATGGGACGCCGTGCACGCCGCGAACCCCAGAGCCGTGATGGTCTCGGTGAACGGCTACGGCGGGGATTCGTCGTGGGCGGAGAAGGGCGCCTTCGCGCCGAGCATGCACGCGGTCACGGGGCTGATCGAATACCAGGCGCGCAAGGTCGAGTCGGCGACCGGGCTGCGGCCGATGGCGAACCTGCCGGACGCGCGAGCGGATCTGACGACCGCGCTGCAGGCCGCCGTCGGGCTGCTCGCGGCGCTGCGCCACGCAGAGCGGACGGGCGAAGGGCAGCGCGTCGAGATCGCGATGTACGACGCGGTCTTGGGGACGTATCCCGAGACTCCGTTCGAGCTGCTCGATCCGCCCGAGATCCGCGAGGAGCCGGCGCCCTACGACGCGGGTGCGAACGGCTTCGTCGCCGTCGCCGGGCCGCCGCAGTTCGTGTGGGCCGCCGTGTCGAAGGCCTTCGCGCTCGCCGATCCGGCGCCGCCCGGCGCGGACGTGCCGGCGAAGGCGCGCAGCCGGCACGCCGCGATCGAGGCCTGGATGGCCGCGCAGCCGAGCCGCGACGCGCTGGTCGCCGCGCTCGAGGGCGCGCGCATCGCGTGCGCTCCGATCGTGACGCTGCGCGAAGCGCTGACGGGCGCGTTCGGTCGCGAGCGCGAACTGCTCGTCGCCGTGGACGACCGGCGCGGCGGGACGCGACCGATGCCGCGGCTGCCGTATCGATTCTCGGCTTCCAGCGTCCGCGCTACGCGGCCGGCGCCGCTACGCGGGGAGCACAACGCCGAGGTCCTCGCCGAGGTGCTCGGCATGGACCCGGCTCGCATCGAGGCGCTCGTCGCCGCCGGTGTGCTACTGGCCGAAGCCTGATTCCCAACGAGGAGACAGGCGATGCGCATGATTCCGCTGCTGCTCGCCCTCGCCGCGGCGCCGTTCGCGAGCGCTGCGGCGGCCGCCGATCCGGCCGTCGAGGAGGTGCAGGCCTGCGCGCGCCGCAACCTGCCCGAGACGAGCGCGCGCCAGTCGATCGTGCTCGAAGCGATCGACGCCAGCGGCACCGGCCAGCGCATCGAGGCCGAGCTGCTGTGGCGACGCGGCAAGCAGGATCGCTCGCAAGTGCTCGTTCGCGTCGAGCGGCCGATGGACCTGCGCGGCTCGGCCTTTCTCGCTCTCGAGCGCGAGTCCGGCTACGACCTCTTCAGCTATCTGCCGTCGCTCCAGAAGGTGCGGCGGCTGCAGGGCTCCGCGATCTCCGGCTCGCTCTTCGGCACCGACTTCTCGTACGAAGACTTCCAGCGCCTGCAGACCGCGGCCGAAGGCACCGCGGTCACGCGCCTGCCCGACGCCGATCTCGACGGCCGTCCCGCGTTCGTGATCGCAGCCGTGCCGGCGGCCGACTCCGGCTCCGCGTACCAGCGCATCGTCTCCTGGATCGACCGCGAGACCTGCGTGCTGCTGCGCGCGGATCTCGAGGCGGGCGGTGGGCGCGTCGCGAAGCAGCTGCTCGCGGATCCCGCGCAGGTGCGCGCGGTCGGCACGCGTCACGTCCCGCATCGCGTGACACTCGAAGGCCGCGACGAGAACACGCGCACGACGCTGACGATCGAGAAGATCGAGCTCGACGTGCCGCTCTCCGACAGCCTCTTCAGCGAATCCGCGCTCACCAAGGGCCGTTAGCCGGTGAAGCGCTTCGGGCGATTCGTCGCCGGCCGTGCGGGGTTCGTCCTCGCGGTCGTCGCGGCGATCACGCTCTTCGCGCTGCACGGCATCGTCGATCTGCGCACCGGGACGCCGCGGCTCGGCGTCGATCCTTCGATCGAGCGGCTGCTGCCCGAGGGCGACGAAGAGCGCGCCTTCTTCGACCGCGCGCGCCAGCTCTTCGGCGCCGACGAGTTCGTCGTCGTGCTGCTCGAAGGTCCCGAAGATCTCTTCACGCCCGCGGGCCTCGAGCGCGTGCAACGCATGACGCGCCGTCTCGCCGCCGTGGACGGCGTGCAGCGCGTGCTCTCGCTCGCGAATGCGGTGCAGATCGAGGAACGCGACGGCGACGTCTTCGTCGGGCCCTTCTTCGAGACGCCGCCGCAGGACGCGGCGGCGCTCGCGCGGCTGCGGGCAAACGTGCAGGCGCATCCGTTCTACGGCGAGACGCTGGTCACGCGCGACGGCCGCGGGGCCGCGTTCCTGGTGAGCTTCGAACGCATGCCGGAGCGCGAGCTGCTCGGGCGGCGCCTGTCCGCGCAGGTCGAGCAGGCCGCGGAGGCCGAACGCGGCGCGGGCCGCACCTGGATCACCGGCTCGCCGCACTTGAAGCTGGTGATCTCCGAGACGCTGGTCGGCGAGCTGGGCCGGATCCTGCCGACGCTGCTCGGACTCGTGGTGCTGCTGACCGCCGTGACCTTCCGCACGCTGCGCGGCGTCGCGTTGCCGGTCGTGACGATCACGCTGGCGGTGGTCTGGACGCTCGGCGCGATGGGCTGGACCGGCTCGCCCTTGAATCTCGTCTCGAACCTGATTCCCGGGCTGCTCATCACGCTCGGCTTCGCGGCCGCGATGCACGTCGTCTCGGAGTACTACGAGACGCTGCGCCGCCACCCGTCACACGATGCTGCGTCGCATCGCGAACGCATCGCGCACGTGCTCGACGAGATGGGCGTCGCGATCGCCGTGAACGGTCTCACCACCGTGCTCGGCTTCGCCTCGCTGTGCACCAGCGGCGTCGTCGCGGTGCGGCTCTTCGGCGCGTGGGCGGTCGTCGGCATCGTCGCGACGACCGTGCTCGCGATGACGTTCCTGCCCGCCGCGCTCTCCGTGGCCGGCACTCCGCGCCGCGTGCCGGGCGTCGGGAACGGGCAGGGCGGGGCGGTCGACCGTTTCGCGGAGCGTCTCGCGCGCTTCGACGTCCGCCACCGACGCCCGATCCTCGGCGGCGCCGTGCTCGTGCTGCTGCTCGCCGTCTTCTTCATGACGCGCATCGAGGTCGGCACCACCTACATCGGCGACTTCGCCGAGACCTCGCCGGTGCGCCAGGGCTACGAGGAGATCACGCGCCGACTCGGCGGCACCAGTGCGTTCACGATCGTCGTCGAGGCCGACGAGCCCGGCGGCATGGTGGCGCCCGAGAACCTGCGCGCGCTGCGCGAGCTGCAGGACTGGATCGAGGCGCAGCCGGAGGTCGCGACGACCGCGTCGATCGCCGACGGCGTGGCGCTGCTGCACCACGCGCTGCGCGGCCCCGAAGCGACCGAAGCGATCCCCGCCGACGCGAGCCTCGTGAAGCAGCTGCTGCTCTTCGGCGGCGACGACGTCACGCGCGGCTTCCTCGACCGCAGCCAGCGCTCGGCGAGCGTGCTGGTGCGCTCGAACGTCAGCGATTCGAGGCCCGTGCGCGCGTTCCTCGAACGTCTCGACGCACGCCTGGCGGAACTGCCGCGCCGCGTGCAGGCGCGCGCGACGGGCGACCTCGTGCTGCTCAACCGCACCGTGGACGCGATCGCCGTCGGCGAGCTCCAGAGCCTCGGCACGGCGTTCCTCACCATCTTCCTGACGCTCTCCGCGATGCTGACTCGGCATCGCCGTGGACGACACGGTGCACTACCTCGCGCGCTTCAACCTCGAGGCGCGCCGCCTCGGCGACGAGACCGAGGCGACCGTCGCGACGCTGAAGTCCGTGATCCGTCCCGTCACGTGGACCACGCTCGGCCTCGTGCTCGGCTTTCTCTCGTTCCTGCTCGCCGAGACGAGGAGCCAGCAGCAATTCGGCGTGCTCGCCGCCTTCACGATGGCGGTCGCGTGGTTCCTCGAGCTGACGCTCTCGCCCGCGCTCTCCTCCAGCCTGCGCCTCGTCACGCTCTGGGAGCTCGTCTCGCTCGATCTCGGCGAACACCCCGAGCGCCAGATCCCGCTCCTCGACGGTCTCCGGCCGCGCCAGGCGCGCATCTTCGCCTTGATGGCGAACATCGTCGCGCTGCCCGCCGGCCAGCGGCTCTTCGTCGAGGGCGATCCCGGCGACGCGATGTACGTCGTCGTGGACGGCGAGCTCGTCGCGTCCCTGCAACGCGACGGCCGCCGCACCGAGCTCTCGCGCATGCGCCGCGGCGACACCGTCGG
>JALOQG010000218.1 GCA_025453505.1 Myxococcota bacterium
GACGCCGCGCGGCTCGTCTCGCTCGCGAAGGCGCGTTGTTCGGACGCCTTCGTGCTCGCGGCCAACGAGGGCGTGCAGATGTTCGGCGGCGTCGGCATGACCGACGAGTACGACGTCGGCTTCTACATCAAGCGCGCGCGCGTCGCGGAGATGACCTTCGGCGACGCCGCCTGGCACCGCGAGCGCTGGGCGCGGCTCGGCGGTTATTGAAGTTGGTGCGAGCATGAGTCGGACGGAGCGGTTCTTGCGCTCGTGTCGCGGCGAGCCCGTGGACCGGCCGCCCGTGTGGCTGATGCGGCAGGCCGGCCGGTATCTGCCGGAGTACCGCGCGGCGCGCGCGGGCGTTTCGTTCCTCGACGCGTGTCGCGACGTCGAGCGGGCCGTCGAGATCTCGCTGCAGCCGCTGCGACTCGTCGGCACCGAAGCGGTGATCCTGTTCTCCGACATCTTCGTGCCGGTGCTCGGGATGGGCGTCGACCTCGACTTCCGGCCCGGGCCCGTGATCGCGAAGCCGCTGCGCACGCTGGAAGACGTCGAGGCGATCTCGGTGCCCGATCCGCAGGAGAGCGTGCCGTACGTCTTCGCGATCCTGCGTCGGCTGCGCGCGGAACTCGAAGCGGAGGCGGTACCGCTGCTCGGATTCGCCGGTGCGCCCTTCACGCTCGCGGCCTACCTCGTCGAAGGGAAGGGCTCGAAGGATTTCGGCGCGCTCAAGCGCATGATGTATCGCGAGCCCGCCGTGCTGCGCGCACTGCTCGAGCGGCTCGAAGAAATGACGGTCGGCTACCTGAACGCGCAGATCGACGCCGGCGCGCAAGCCGTGCAGCTCTTCGACACGTGGGCCGGACTGCTCGGGCCGGCCGACTACGTCGAGTGGATCCTGCCGAGTCACCAGACGATTGCGCGGCGACTCGCGCGCGATCGCGCGCCGCTGATCCTGTACGTGAACGGCGGAGGCCACGTCCTCGATCCGATGATCGAATCCGGCGCGGACGTACTCTCGCTCGACTGGCGCGTCGATCTCGCGGCGGCCGCGCGTCACATCGGCCGGCGCGCCTCGGTGCAGGGAAATCTCGATCCGTGCGCGCTCGCTGCGCCGCCCGAGCGGATCGCGGCCTGGGTGCGCGAACTCGCGGCCGGCGGCCGCGCCGCGCGCGGCCACGTGCTGAATCTCGGCCACGGCTGCCTGCCGGAGACGCCCGTCGAAGGCGTGCGCGCCTTCACCGCCGCCGCGCGTGCGCTCGCATGACGGAGGTCGAGTTCGCGGTCGTCGGCGCTGGCATCGCCGGTCTCGCAGCGGCGACCACGCTGCGCGCCGCGGGCCGTGAAGTGCTCGTGCTCGACGCCGCTCCGCAAGCCGGCGGCGCCGCGCGCAGCGAGCCGATCGACGGTCATCTCGTCGAGCGCGGCCCGAACACCTTCCGCGTGTCCGCCGCGATGAACGAGTTCTTGCGTTCGCACGGGTTCGACGCAGTGCTCGAGCCCGCCGCTCCGGGAGGGGGCGAGCGTTTCCTGGTGCGCGGCGGCGCGCTCGTGCCGGTGCCGATGAGCCCGCTCGCGTTCGCGCGCTCGCCGCTGTTGACGACGGGCGGCAAGCTGCGGCTGCTCGCCGAGCCGTTCGTGCGGCGCGGCGATCCGCGCGGCGAATCGGTGGCGACGTTCGCCAAGCGCCGCTTCGGCTGCGAGACGCGCGACGCCCTGATCGGCCCGTTCCTGACCGGCATCTACGCGGGCGACGAGACGCAGCTCGGTGTCGAGACGGTGTTCCCGTCGCTGGCGGCGGCGGAGCTGCGCAGCGGCTCGGTGGTGCGAGGACTCCTCGCGCAGGCGCTGCGGGGCGGCGCCGCGAAGGGACGCCCGGGGACGTGGTCCGGGAAGGGCGGCATCGGCGCGCTGGCCGGGGCGCTCGCCGCGGCGCTCGGACCGGCCCTGCGGCTCTCGGCGCCGGTCTCGCGCATCACCTGCGAGGACGGCGTCCATCGGCTCGCCATCGCAGCGGATTCCGGCGACGCAGAGGTTCGCGCGCGAGGCCTGGTGATGGCGGCGCCCGCGGCCGAGTCCGCCACCCTGCTCGAGGGTCTCGACGCCGACGCCGCGAACGCGCTGCGCGAGATCGTCTACGCCCCGGTCGCCAGCGTGTCGCTATCGCTCGCGACGGGATCGACGCGCGAGCCGGTCCGCGGCTTCGGCTTCCTCGTTCCGCGCGGTGAAGGCGACGTGTTGCTCGGATGCCTGTTCCCGAGCCAGCTCTTTCCCGGGCGCGCGCCCGCGGGTCGCGAACTGTTGACGCTGCTCGCAGGCGGCATGCGCCGGCCGGACGCGCTCGACGAGAGCGACGATCGCCTCGTCGCGGCCCTGGTCGGCGAGATCGACCGCGTGCTCGGGCTGCGTGACGCGCCGCGAACGCTCGCGATCACGCGCTGGCGGCGCGCGGTGCCGCAACCCGGTGTCGACCACGTGCGCCTCGTTGCGGCGTTGCGCGATCGGATCGCACGGCAGCCGCGCATCGCGCTGGCCGGCGCGCATCTCGACGGTGTCGCGTTCGGCGAGGCCCTCGCTTCGGGCGTGCGTGCGGCACGCACGCTCCTGGAGGATCGATGAAGCCGGAGTGCATCTTCTGCAAGATCGTGGCGGGACAGGCGCCGGCGGCGAAGGTCGCGGAGAGCGAGCACGCGCTCGCGTTCATGGATCTCTTTCCGAGCGTCGAGGGCCACACGCTGATCATTCCCAAGCGGCACTACGACGACGTGTTCGGCGCCGACGACGAAACGCTCGCCGACGTGCACCGGCTGGTGCGGCGCGTCGCGATCGCGATGGATCGCGCGCTCGCGCCCGACGGCCTGATGATGTTCCAGTTGAACCGCGCCGCCGCGGGCCAGACGGTGTTCCACTACCACGCGCATCTCGTGCCGCGCAGCGCCGGGAGCGAGCTGCGCATCCACGGCCGTGGCATGGCGGACGCAGCTGCGCTGGCCGCGATCGCGGCCCGCATCGCCGCCGCGATGCCCGACTAGCGAGCGCCCTGCGCGCGGATCCAGGTCGCGAGCGCTTCGACCCAGAGCGGGTGGTCGTTCACGCACGGCACGAGGACCAGATCCTCGCCGCCCAGCTCCAGCCACTGCTCGCGCGCGCGAATGCCGATCTCCTCGATCGTCTCGAGGCAATCGGCGACGAACGAGGGGCACGCGACCGCGAGCCGCCGGATGCCGCGCTCGAAGAGCTCGGGCAGCACCTCGTCGGTGTAGGGCTTGATCCAGGGCGTGCGGCCGAGCCGCGACTGGAACGAGAGGGTCCAGTGCTCGCGCCGCAGCCCGAGCGACTCGGCGAGCGCACGCGCGGTGGCGTGACATTGCGCGCGATAGCAGAAGCGGTTGGCGGGCCCGATCGCGTCGCAGCAGGTCTCGCTCGCGAGACAGTGCTTGCCGGTGGTGTCGCTCGCCTTCACCTGGCGTTCGGGCAGACCGTGGAACGAGATCAGCAGGTGATCGGGGCGGCGCTCTTCGGGCAGCTCGCGTGCGACCGCGGTGAGAGCGCGCACGAAGCCGGGCTCCGCATAGAAGGACGGCACGACGGCGAGCGGCGGCACGTTGTTGCGCTCGGCGGCTGCCGCGTAGACGGCGTCGAGCGCCGAACCGGTGCTGGCGGACGCGTAGTGCGGGAAGAGCGGGACGACGACGATGCGATCGACGTCGGCGGCGGCGAGCCGTTCGAGCGCGGCGTCGATCGAGGGCACGCCGTAGCGCATGGCCAGCTCGACGCACCAGTCGTCGCCGAGTTCCTTGCGCAGCGCATCACGCAGCGCGCGGCCGTACACGAGCAGCGGCGATCCTTCGGGCGTCCAGACTTTTTCGTACGCCTCGGCCGAGCGGCGCGGCCGCGTCGGCAGGATGACGAGATTCAGGAGCAGCCAGCGGCCGAGCGCCGGCATGTCGAGTACGCGCGGATCGCCGAGGAACTCGCGCAGGTAGCGGCGTACGGCGCGCGGCGTCGGCGCGTCGGGGGAGCCGAGGTTCACCAGCAGGACGCCGCGGCGGGGAGCGGTCATGCGGGCAACATAGCCATGCGATCCGGGCGGAGGCAGCGGCGCGGGCCGGAGATTCCGGCGATCAGAGCGGGACGCCGAGCGCCGCGAGATCGGCGCGGATCGCGTCGACGTCGGCGGCGCGCGCCGCGACGTCGTGGTCGCGCAGCCAGCGAGCGGCGACTGCGACGGCCTGTCCCTCGAGCATGCACGGCCCGATCACGCGGACCGACGCGAATGCCAGGGGCTCGGCGGAAAGACAGCGCCCGGCGACCAGCAGGTTCGAGACTCCACGCGGCACGAGCGCGTGATACGGGATCGTGTACCAGGTCCCCGGCTCGAGAAAGCGCCAGAGCGTCTCGCCGCCCGCGACGTGCTTCTCGATCGGCCACGCAGAGCGGCCGATGCCGTCCGGGAAGTCGCGACAGCCGAGCACGTCGTCCTCGGTCAGCACGCTCTCGCCGACGATCTTGTGCGTCTCGCGCACGCCGAGACGAAACGCGCCGTCGCCGACGAAGGCGTCGGCGAAGCCCGGCACGCGGCGCCGCAGGAAGTCGGCGAGACGCTCGACCTGCCGGCGTCCCTCGAGCTCCGCCCACGTCAGCTCGGCGGTGTCGCTGGCGTCGACCGGACGAGCTTCGAGTGCGATGCGAGAGAGCGCGACCAGCACCTCGCCGGGGCGGCCGCTCGGAATCAGGTTGCCGCCCTTGCGCGGGAGGCCCTCGCGTTCGAACTCGGCTTCGAGCAGGCGCGGCAGATCGCCGAGCGCGCCGAGCGCGGCCGCCAGGTCGACGTGCTGCATCGTGAACATCATCGACGGGTACTGGATCGCGTCGCCGATCCGCGTCTCGCATCCGGCCATGCGGGCGAGTTCGGCGTCGCCGCTCGCGTCGACGTACACCCGCGCGCGGAGCGCGACGCGGCCCGCGCGCGTCTGGATCGCGACGCCGCGGATCGCGCCGTCCTCGACGACGGCGTGCGTCGCCTTCGCGTGTAGACGCAGCGAGAGCCCCGGCTCCGCGGCGACGCGTTCCTCGAGCAGGCGCTTCACGCCCCAGGGTTGATACGGGAGGGCGGCGGTCTCCTTGAACGGGATCGGACCGTAGGCGTGTCCGCGCTGCTTCAGCGTCTCGACGATCTCGAGCGGAAAGCCGCCGACGTTCGGAGCCAGCGATCCGTCGCGCTGCTTGAGGAAGAACCCGCAGAACGTGCCGACCGCGCCGCCCGTGCTCATGCCGCCGAGGAACGGCATCTCCTCGACGAGGGCGACGCGCAACCCGAGCCGCGCGCCGACCACCGCCGCCGCGACGCCGGCCGACCCGCCGCCGATCACGGCGAGATCGACCTCCTCCGC
>JALOQG010000012.1 GCA_025453505.1 Myxococcota bacterium
GAGTCCGAGCACGAGGTCGCGCAGCGATTCGGCGGACAGCTCGATGCCCAGCGACGCACGCACGGCCTGTCCGCCGAGGAAGAGGCCGGCGATCACGAGGACGAGCGCCACGGGAAAGAGTCGTCGCATCGGGGACACAGCCTAGCCCGGATCCCGCCCGTGCGAGTTGCCGACCCGATCCGTCCCGGGTCCGGTCTCCTAGGCTCGCGACTCGCGCGTGAGGCGCACCATCTCCATGCGCACGTCCTGCGCGGTGAGACACGGCTTCGCAAAGGGAATCCAGCGGACGGTTCCCGCATTGCGCAGGTGGAAGCCCTCCGGGTCGCAGCGGACCATCGAGACGTCGCGGGGCTCTTCCCGGAGGATGGCGCCGACCATCGACTCCATCGCGTCGGCGTGGTCGTCGTTCATGTGCGTGACGATGCCGTTCTCGCCCTTTGCCCACTCGGGCGTCGGGAGCAGCCACTCGTTCGGCTCGATCCAGCGGATCTCGCCGAAGCCGCCGATCCAACGCACGCGCACCGGCTCGATGCGCCAGAAGCCGAAGTCGTGGAAGTCCTCGTAGGCGCGCTGCTCGGGAAAGAGCGCGAAGTAGCGCTCGGCGACGGCGGCGCGCTCGGCGTCGGGCAGTGCATGCGCTTCGCCGAGCAGGCTCGCGCGGCCGAGGGCCTGGCGATCGCCGGTGGCGGCGGCCTCGACGACGGTGAGGCAGCAGCGCGGGTCGGCAGTAAGGTTGCGCGTGTGTTCGGCGAGCTGGCTGACGTAGATCAGCGGCCTTGCCTCGATCGTCATCGCGAAGGGCGCGAGCGACCCGAAAGGAAAGCCCGTCATCTCCCTGGAATGCGTCGAGAGGACGCCCGCGTCGCTCTTGCGCAGCAGCGCCCGGGCCTTCGCCGCGAGATCCGCGCGCTCCTCCACGCTCAGATGCCCATCTTCGCAAGTGCGTCGAGCACCCGGCCGACCGCCTCGGTGAGCGCGGGATGCCGCTCCTCGAATTCGCGCAGGCGCTCCGTCAGCGATTCGTTCTCCTGCCCGTCCGATCGCTCGAGCAGCTCCTGGATGTCGGCGTCGACTTCGCGCAGCAGCTCGCGTGAGCGGTCGTCGACGGACTCCGCGGACTGCAGCTCCGCGTGCAGGTTTTCGAGCATCCGGCGCAGGTGTTCGGCTGACATGACGCCATCCTACCCAGAGGGCGGGATCAGGTCGAGGCGTCGCCGCCGTAGAGCGCCTCGTGGGACTTCCAGCGCGCGAACGACGAAATCGCCCCGCCGGCGAGGAAGACCGAAAAGACCATCGCGACCCGCCCGAGGAAGGCCGCCGACGCGAGCCGCTCGTTCGTGAAGGTGCCGCCCTCGAAGATTTCGAGCACGACGACGACGGCGATCGTCATCGGGATCGCGCGGCGCAGCGCGCCGGCCAGCACGAAGCGCGGCAGACCTCCGGCCTTGATCTTCTCCCACTGATCCCGGCGGTGCTTCGGCGGCGCAGGCATGACGACGACCTCCGCTGCCAAGCCTGTGCGACCGGCAGCGAACGCGCAACCTGCGGTGTGCGTCCGCGCACATTCGATCCGCGAAGCGACGTCACCCCGATCCGTCTGCGCACGGCCTGCATCGAAACCGCGCGCGCGTTGCACGTCATGGTGCGCTCACGCTCAATCCCGATATTGCCGCCGGTCGATCAGTCTTCAGGAGAGGCGAGCACGCTTCTCGCGCCGGGGGGCTCTCTTGACTGGACCGCAGCGCATCGCGCTCGCTCTCGTTTTTGTCGCGTCGATCTTCGGTTCGGATACGACGCACGCGCAAGGGCCCGGCTTCCCGAACGTCGCGCGCACCAAGGGCGAGCTTCTCGCGGGCCCGGTGTCGCCGACGATCGGCCGCACCGCGGTGGTCATCTATCACCAGGGTCTCCTGATCGCGAACCCGGAGGCGCCCGAGTCGGCCGCCGGATCCGATCTCCTCTCGCGCTCCTACGACATCTCGGACCCGCGCAATCCCGTCGCGACGGTGATCCCGGAGATGGGCGCGAACTCGATGGTGGGCGCGCACGGCTACTGGCACGAGGGCGCGCACCTGCGCGGCCTGCGTGGATCCGGTGGGCGCTCGTTCACGGTGACGGGCAGTGGCTCGGCCGCACGCGTCGTCGAGAGCTCGTCGCTCCCCTCCATCTTCACGCCGCGCAAGACCGGCGTGACGATTCCGTGGGCGGGGCGCGGCCTGATGTTCCAGCCCTTCCAGACCCAGTACTACCGCTCCTACGGCACGACCGAACACGTCAACGTGCTCTTCAAGGGATCGCAGGAACTCGCGATCTGGGACCACATCGGGCTCACCGGCGTGGTCGGTCATCCGTTCCTGATCGGCAACATCCTCTACGTCGCGTCGGACCAGGCGATGTCGGGCATCGCCGCCTACGACATCACGCCGAGCTTGAACGCCCCCGGGACGCCGCCGCAGCTGATCGGCCTGCTCAACGCGCCGATCGGCGGCTACTGGCCCGAGATCTGGGGCGGCAACGGCAAGCTCCTCGTCGTGTTCCCGGCACGCGCGGCGCGCTTCATGGTCGCCGACGTGACCGATCCGACGAACATGTTCGTCGTCGCCGACCGCACGCTTCCGAACGGCGATCCCTCGTACGCACAGTTCCAGGACAACTTCGTGTTCATGGATCGCTACAAGATCGACATGACGAACGACTTCGCGATCGATCTCGCGCTCGACAACCGCACGCGCGGCATCGACCCGAGCCAGTTCGCGCTGCCGATCGGGAATCTGCTCGTGACGGGCGGCCTGCAGCGCAACGGCTCGACGCCCATGACCCAGGGCCTGGCGATCTGGGCGCACCAGGCCGCGCCGGACACGACGGGTCCCTCGGTCGGCTTTCACATCCCGCGCGCGAACCAGACTTCGTATCCCGTCGGCGCGCCGATCACGCTGCTGATCCACGAGACGCTGCGCACCGAGACGATCGAGAACGGTTCGACGTTCCTGGTCCGCCCGCTCTCGCCGAGCGGTGCGCCCGGCGCCGCGATCGCCGGGCAGATCGTGTTCGCATTCGACGACGTGCTGACCTTCACGCCGTCGCAGCCGCTCGCACCGAACACGACCTACGAAGTCTCGCTGCCGGCGAACGGCATCCGCGACGCCGCGAACAACGGCATGGTTCCGTACAGCTTCCGCTTCTCGACCGGTGCGACGCTCGGCGGCGGCAACGAGCCGCCCGCGATCCTCGCCTTCGGGAGCTCGCAGCATCCGGCGCCGGTCGGCGGCACGATCACGCTCTCGTTCGGCGCGAACGACCCGGAAGGCTCGCCGGTCTCGTATCGCGTGGACTTCGGCGACGGCAGCGCGACGCAGTGGATCACGAGCGGCTCCGTCACGCACAGTTTCGCGGCGGCGGGTCACTACGGGGTCGTGCTCCAGGCGCGTGACGCGTCGGGCGCGACGTCCACGCAGCAGCTCACGGTCACCGTGATGAACGCGCCGACCGGGCCGCGGCCGACGCAGAGCGCGCCGATCAGCTTCGACGCGGCGAACTCGCGCACGTGGTCCGTGAATCCCGACAACGATTCGGTGACGCGGATCGCCTCGAACGGCGCCGTCGTCGAGATCGGCCTCGGCCTCGGCACGCGGCCGCGCTCGGTCGCGACCGACGCCTCCGGCAATGCGTGGGTCACCTGCGAAGGCACGGACGAGGTCGTGATCGTCTCGCCCGCCGGCGCGCTGATCGACGCGATCGAATTCGCCTACGGCAGCGCGCCGTACGGCATCGCGTTCACGCCCGACAAGTCGAGCGCGCTCGTGACGACGCACGGGAAGGGCGAGCTGTGGCGCTTCTCGGGCTCGACGCGCCAGGCCACCGGATCGATCGTGCTCGGCCCGACGGCGCGCGCGATCGCGATCACCGGCAACGGCGCGCGCGCGCTCGTCACGCGCTTCGTCTCGCCCGACGCCGGCGCACAGGTCTGGGACGTCGCACTCGGCGCCGGCCTCGGTCTGACGCGCACGATCACGCTCGCGGAGGACCGGACGACCGCGGACACGCCGAGCCGAGGCCGCGGTCTGCCGAACTACCTCGCGAGCATCGCGATCACGCCTTCCGGCGCCCGCGCATGGGTGGCGTCGAAGCAGGACAACCACCGCCGCGGCGTGTTCGCGAGCGGCACCGACCTCACCACCGACGGCACCGTGCGCGCGATCGTGTCGGAGATCGATCTCGCGAGCGGCACCGAGGTCCCGGCGGCGCGACGCGACGTGGACAACAGCGATTCACCGAGCGGCGTCACGTTCTCTCCGCTCGGCGACTGGGCCTTCGTGACGCTGCAGGGCAACAACATGGTCGCCGTCTACGACGCGCTCATCGACGCCGCGGCCGTCGGCGGCGACGTGCCCGTCGTCTCGCGCTTCGGGACGGGCCGCGCGCCGCAGGGCGCGGCGCTCGACGCGACGGGCCAGCGCCTGCACGTCCACGACTTCCTCTCGCGGGGCGTCACGCGGCTCGAGCTCGCCAGCTTCCTGACCGGGACCTCGGCCAGCGTCACCTCCAGCTTCGTCTCGACCATCACGGGCGAAGCGCTGCCCGCCGACGTCGTCGCCGGCAAGCGCATCTTCTACAACGCCTCCGACGACGGTGGCCCGGACGGCAGCAACCGCATGAGCGCCGAGGGCTACATCAGCTGCGCGACGTGTCACGTCGACGGCGGTCACGACGGGCGTACGTGGGACTTCACCGGCCGCGGCGAAGGCCTGCGCAACACCACCGATCTGCGCGGCCGTGCCGGCGTCGGACACGGGCGCGTGCACTGGAGCGCCAACTTCGACGAGATCCAGGACTTCGAGAACGACATCCGCGGTCCCTTCGGCGGCGTGGGCTTCCTCTCGGACGGCCAGTTCGCGCTCACTTCGAACACGCTCGGAACGCCGAAAGCCGGACGCAGTGCGGATCTCGACGCGCTCGCGGCCTACGTGACGTCGCTCGGCGCGAAGCACCTGCCGCGCACACCGTTCCGCGACGCGGACGGCACGAAGTCGGAGGCGGGCCTGCGCGGCGCCCAGGTCTTCCAGACCTACGGATGCCCGTCCTGTCACGTGGGCGGCAAGAAGACCGACAGCGCGCTCGCGATGTCTCTTTTGCACGACGTCGGCACGCTGTCGAGCACGTCGGGGCAACGCCTCGGCGGTCCGCTCGCCGGCATCGACACGCCGACGCTGTTGGGCCTCGCGTACTCGGCGCCGTATCTGCACGACGGCAGCGCAGCGACGCTCGAAGACGTCTTCACGAGCGTCGGCGGCAGCGTCCTCCAGGCCGAAGATGCGGTGCTCACCGGCGCCAGCGTGATCACGCCGACGCAGGGAGGCAATCTCCACGGCGGCGAAGCGGTGCGCTTCCTGGCCGCGTCGAACCGGATCCGCTTCGACGGCGTCGACGGCGGCTCGGGCGGCTCGGCGCGCGTGACGCTCCGCTACGCGTCGCTCGCCAACGGCGCGCAGATCACGGTGCGCGTGAACGGCGCCGTCGCGGGCACGCTCTCGATGCCGGCGACTCCGAACGTCCCGAACTGGTTCCCGAACGCCTTCACGACGCGCACGATCGACGTCACGCTGGCGTCGGGCGCCGGCAACACGATCCAGCTCGAGCCGAACAACGACCGCGTCGCGATCGACGACGTCATCGTCGTGAACGCCTCCGACACGGCGTCCGCGAGCATCCACGGCGTGGTGTCCACGCTCGCGGCGAGCGCGCGCGGCGATCTGATGCAGTACCTGCGCGAACTCGACGGCGCCGACGCCGTGGCGCTGCCGGAAGTCGGCGACACGCTCGGCGCGGGCGCCGCGATGCTCGGCATCGCGCTGCTGCGACGGCTGCGAGGGGAACGGCGCCGCGACTAGCGGGAAGCCGGCGGCTTCCCGCGCCGCGCGAGCGGACGCCAGAGACCGCCCTCCGAAAAGCTCTCCCAGCCCCAGCGCAACCAGCGGAGCAGCGCGAAGGCGAGCCACGACGCCCACGCGAGCATCGCGGCGCGGTACACGAAGAGCGGTACCGAGTAGACACGCGCGGCGGGCAGCTCGCCCGCGCTGCGGTCCTGATACCACGCGAGATGACCGGCGTTCGAGCCGTTGCCGCCGATCTGCATCTCGGGCGCGCCGAGCAGGCCCTGGCGGATCGCCGCGAAGAGCGCCCACAGCGCGAGCGCCGTTCCGGCGACGAGCGCGATCTGGACCGCGTCGAAAGCGCCGGGTTCGAGCGCCGCGCCGCGCGCGCGACGCCACGCGAGCGCGAGCAGCCAGCCCGCGACGAGCGCACCCATCCAGACTGGAACCTGCGTGAGGCCGACGCCGAGCAGCAGCCAGTGATGGAAGCGCAGCGGCACGCCCGGCACGCGCGAGAGCCCCCACGCGACCAGCGCCAGCACGCCGAGCACGCTCCAGAAGAGCACGTAGGGCCCGAGACGCGGACCGCCGAGCGCGAGGATCCAGCGGTCCTCGGGCATCCGAACGATCCCGATGAGGTTCACCGCCGGCGCGCCGAGCGCGACGTCCGGCGCCGCGATCCGCCACGACATCGGCTCGGCGCTGCGCCACTCGACGCGGACGTCCTGTGCGCCGGGCCGGATCGGCAGCGACAGCTCGCGCCCTTCGGCACGCAGCGGCTGCTCGAGACCGTCGATGCGCACGGCGCGCAGCTCGGCGCCTTCCGGCAACGTGATCGTGTGTCGCGCGCCCTGGGTGCTGCGCAACTCGAGTTCGAGCGACGCGTCGCGGCTGCGCCGGCCCGGCTGCACCTCGATCCGCGCACGATCGATCGTCAGCGTGCTCCCGCCGACGCCGCGCGGGCGACGCACGGCGAGCGTCAGCGATTCACCGGGCCACGGCCGCCAGCTCCGCAGCGGCGCGGGATCGTCCTCGGCCACCGCGATCGGTGGGATGCCTTCGGCGTCCACGTGCCAGATCGGCTCGACCTGGAGCTGCCACGCCTCGACCCACGCCACCGACTCGGGCGCGCGCAGCGCGATCGAATCGCGCGGCGTCAGCGTCGACGTCCACGCGAGTTCGGACTGATCGGCGGCGAGCGCGACGCGCGCACGGCCGTCCTGCACGGGGATGCCTTCGGTCGCGAGCGCCTCGCCCTCGAGCAGCGGCACGTCGAGCGCCACGGCCTGCCCGAGCGCCGAGAGCCGCACGACCCGCGTCTCCACCTGCCACGCGACGCCGAGCACGAGCGTTCGTTCGACGCGCGCGAACACCGGCGGCGGCACCGCTCCGAACGACGGAGCCGCCGCCGTCGCGCCGGGCGTCGCGTCGCGCCGCAGTGTCAGCGCGCCGATCGCGCCGCCCTGCCCTGCGAGCCCCTCGACGCTCCAGCCCGGCGCGTCGACCGCGACCGAGCCCGGCGGCAGCGCGAACGACAGATCCACGCGCTCGGCGTCGGGCGCGACGCGCGCCTCGACGAGCACCTCGTGCACGCCGGGGGCGAGCGCCAGCCACAGCGTGCCGTCGCCGGCGCGCTGCAGCGAATCGCTCGCGCGCGAATCGACGACGACGGACTCGACGCCAAAACCTTCCGCGTCCGGCGAGCCGGCCGGCAGCGGGACCGCGCTCGCGACGGCGGCATGCGCTTCGAGGCGCAGTCGCAAACGGTCGTCGCGAACCTCGACACCGAGGCGCGCGATCGACGCGCACGAGGGCTTGCAAGCCGGCTCCTTCGAGAGCCGCTCGCGCAGTTCCTCGAGCAGCGCATCGGGCGGGAACTCGGCCCGCGCCGCAGGCGCTGCGAGGAAAGCGAGCAGCAACGCCGCGAGCGCGGTGGCCGGCACGGCGGGCGCGGGCGGCGAAGCAGTGGCCGGGCGCGCGGCCCGGCGCAGCAGCATCGCGACGAACGCCGCGACGAGCAGCACGCGCGCGAACGAGAAGAGGCGATTCCAGAACGGCGACACGAGGAGGAGTCGGATCGACTGCTCGGCGTCCACGGGCCCGCTCCAGGCGAGCTGCACCTCCTGCCAGCTCCAGGTCGGAACGCCCGGGCCGGTGGGAATGCGCGCGTCGGGGTCGAGCGCGCGGAGGTCGGCGGGACGCTGCGAGTCGCGACGCTTCCCGAACGCCTCTCGCTGCACACCCTCGACCACCACGGCCTCGGGCGAGGCCGGCGCCGGCGCCGGGACGGCGATCTCCTCTTCGTCTCCGACGGACTCGCCCTGCATCACGTCCGACGCGTACTCGGCGCCCGACGTCGGCTCGGCCCGGCCGCCCATCTGCTGCAGCGCGCGCGCATACGCCGCTTCGCCCGGCACGTAGGCGAGGTGCAGTCCGCGCCGCAACTCGTCCACCGCGTACGGGATCGCGTGCACTGCGAGCGCGAGCCACGCGATCCCGCGCAGCACGCGCGCCGACGCCGCGATGCGTCGCGCGCCCAGCACGCGCACCAGCGCTTCCGCCGCGAGGACGCCGATCCAGACGAGATTCGGCGAACCCGGCTCGACCCAGGTCAGCACCAGGGCGGCGAGCGCGAGGGCTCCGCCCGCGAGGCCGAAGAGCTGCGTCGCGGCGGCGGCCGTGACGAGCACGAGGAAGAAGTCGAGCAGCGTCCACGCGCCGATCCACGACGGGAAGGCCTCGTCCGCGCCGAACACGTGCACGAGCCGCCAGCCCGGCGGCACGTACAGCGTGGCGCCGACCTGGTCGAAGTCCTGCGACCAGCCGACGACCGACAGCTCAGCCGTGTCGGCCTCTTCGATGCGACCGTCGGCTTCGAGCGCGAGCGCACCCGGCGGCGCCTCGACGCCCGCGGCGCCGCCGTCTTCGAGCTGCGTCAGGAACCAGTCGCGCCCGCCGATCGCGACGCGGCCGAGCTGCGCGGGCGCGGGCATCTCGAGCCGCGAAGTCTTGCGCAGGCGGCCCTGGATCTCGTCGCGGAACGTGAGGCCCGTGCCGTCGAAGTCGAGCCACCAGGTGCGCGAGAGCGCGAGCCGTTCGGTGGGATCGGGATCGCCGCGGCGACGTTCGGCGAGACGCAGCGTGTCGCCGCCGCGCAGTACGTAGGCAGGCAACGCGCGCCACGCGGCGGGCAGCTCGGTCTGGTTGGGATCGATCGCGGCGACGCCTTCCACCGCGACGATGCGCAGCGCCGGCATCGCCTGGAAGACCCAGACTTCTTCGGCGGGCCAGCTGCCTTCGGCGGGCGCGGCCGGCGCGAGCGCGTCGACCGGACCTTCGTGTCGCGCGTCCACGCGCACCACGTGCGTGCCGGGCCGCACCTGCAAGCGCAATCGTCCGTCCGTCTCGAGCCGCGCCGGAAGCGCGCTCTCGATCGAGAGCGGCACGAAGCCGGCGGGATGGATCGGACCGAGCACGACCTCGCGCGGCCGGCCTGCGACGCGCACCAGGAAATGCGTCGCGAGACCGAGCGGAACGTCGTCGACGACGCGCCGGAACACCTGCACGTCGAGCGCGTCTTCGGGTGCAGGCGCTGCACTGCGCGCTTCGAGCCACACGCGTCCCGACTCGTCGCGCGCGGGCAGCGACACGGGTACGCCGTCGAGCGTGAGCGAGACGATCGCCGTCGTGGCCGGCACGGGCAGCGTGGCGGGACGCGGATCGAAGCGCAGCGTCCCGTCGATCGCGTGGCTTCCCTTCGCGAGCCAGACCTGCGGCGCGGGCAACGTCGCGACGGCGATCGGCTGGCCGTTCGCACGCACGTCTTGCGGGCGCAGCGCGGCATCGCCCGGCAGGGCGACCCACGCGCCGTCGCCGAAGATCTCGAAGCCCTGGAGGAAGCGCGCCGCGTCCGGGCCGACGTCGAGCGTGAGCGGGCCCGCATACACGCACGAGCGTCTGGAATATCCGGCGAGCAGCGGGCACGCGCGCGACGGCTCCGCCTGCATCACCCAGTCGATCCACGGGCGCAGCGGCTCGGGGACGTCGGCGGGAGCGAGTCCGTCCGGCGCCTGCGCGCGCGCAGCGGCGGCCGTGAGCAGGAGCGCGAGGACGAGCAGGGCACGTTTCACGATCGCATCCTCGCTGCGGCTGCCCGGCGGCCCTTCTTCGCGCTCTCACGGATGTAGGCGCGCGAGATCGGCGACAGATCGTCGGGCGGGATCTTGCATTCGATGACGGCGAACACGTTGCGCTCGTGCGCGGCGCGCAGCGCCTCGCGCAGCGCGCCGCGCGTGTCCGCGCGGAACCCGACGCCGCCCCACTGCTGGGCCAGTTCGGCGTACGGCCACGGGGGAATCGCGAGCAGGTCCGGTCGCGGCGACACGGGCCGGAAGATCTGCCAGCCGCTGTTGTCGACGAGCACCACGATCGGAGCGACGCCGTGTCGCGGCGCGTGCGAGATCTCGGGGCCGGTCATCTGGAACGCGCCGTCACCCGACAGGATCAGCGTGCGGCGGCCGCGCCCGAGCTCGGCGCCGATCGCGGCGGGCACCGCGAACCCCATCGACGCGTAGTAGCTCTGCGAGAAGTAGAGCCCGCCCGCGCGCAGCCGCAGCTCGAGGCCGCCGAAGAGCGAGTCGCCCGATTCGGCGAACACGTCGTAGCCGGGATGCCGGTCCAGGAAATCGTTCATCTCGAGCAGCAGGTCGTTGATGCACAGCTTCGTCGCGAGGGACGGCTTCGTGGCGCGTTTCAGATTGTCGCAGTAGACGACCTGCTCCCGGAAGCGCGGCAGCTTCTCCCGGGCGAGAGCGGCGAGGAAGTCGCGCAGGCAGACTTCGGTGTAGGTGTGGAACGACACGTTGACGCGATCGTCCACCGCCCACACCGAGCGCTCGCGGCGCACCTGCGGCCGGGCCGCGCCGAGGTTCATGTCGGTCAGCACGGTGCCCATCGCGAGCACGAGGTCCGCGTCCGCCACGCGCTTCTCGATCGCGGGCGGCGAGAACGGACCCATGTGGATCCCCATGTGCAGCGGGTGATCCATCGGGAAGAGGCCCTTGGCGTCGGGCGTCGTCACGACCGCGACGCCGAGCCGCTCCGCGAGCCGCGCGAAGTCCCGCTCCGCGCCGTCGCGATGCGCTTCGATGCCGCCGATCAGCACCGGCCGCTTCGCGGCGCGCAGCCGGGCGGCCGCGTCGGCGACCGCCTCGCGCAACTTGCGCGGATCGGAAGGCGTCGCCGGGAACGAGCCGCTCCACTCGCGGATCGCGCGCGGCACCGGGATCGGCACGTCCACGAGATCGCGATGGATCTCGAGATAGCCCGGGCGGTGCTCGGTCATGATCGCGCGCACGACCTCGTGCACTTCGTCCGCGGCGCGCTCCGGGTGGCGCAGGATGCGCGCGTCGACCGTCACTTCGCGGAACATCCGCCACTGCCCTTCGACGTCCTTCGCCTGGTGGTGGATGCCGGAGAGCTTGCGCTCGGCGTCGCCCGGTCCGCCCGAGACGACGAGCAGCGGGACCTGTTCGGCGTACGCCCCCGCGATCGGGTTCAACACGTTGTGCCCGCCGGCGCCCCAGGTGACGCACACGACCCCGAGGCGGCGCGTGCTGCGCGCGTAGCCGTCCGCGGCGAAGCCGACCGACGGCTCGTGCGAGAAGGTGACGATCGCGAGATCGCGGTCCTCGCCGAAACGGTGGAAGAGCCCGAGCACGAGATCGCCCGGCAGCCCGAACAGGTGCGTGACGCCCGCGCGCTTCAGGTACGCGACGAGAAAGTCGCCGAGGGGCATCGTGGGACGCATCGTCGAACGCGAACGGGATCCCTTCACGGCGGCCCCTCGCTTCGCCATCAGCGGTTCGTTCGGGCGAGATGGAACCAGTGCAGCGCCGCGACGACGAGCGCATGCGAGATGTCGCCATCGCGCACGCGGCGGTCGAGATCGGCGAGCGGCACGAGCTCGACCTCGGTTTCCTCGTCGCCGTGGTTGGCGATCTCGGCGACGCGGCGAACGTCCTGCGCCCAGAAGGTCGACACGCGGTTCGTGAAGAGCGCGGGGTTCGGCGAGAGCGCGCCGATCGGAACCAGGGTTCCGCCCCCGTAGCCGCTCTCCTCGAGCAGTTCGCGCGCGGCGGCCTCCGCGGCCGATTCACCCGGATCGACGATGCCGCCCGGAATCTCGAGCGTGATCTCGCGCGTGCCGTGTCGCCACTGCCGCACCATCACGACCTCGGCCGCGGCGGTGACGGCGACGACGTTGACCCAGTCGTCGGCCTCGATGCGCCAGTAGGGGTGTGCGGGTTCGCCCCACGGCGCGCGCAGGCGATCGCGGTGGACGCGGAACACGGTGCAGTCCTGCACCCGTTCGGTGTCGAGCAACGTCCAGGGCCGCGGCTTCCCCATCGAGCGGGACGCTAGTGCGCGCGTACCGCTAGAGCACCTGATCGATGACGATCGCGATGCCCGCGTCGCCGGGCTGGTGCATGCCGGGTGCCGCGCCCTGCAGATCGCCGGGCTCGCGCGTCATCGCGTTGCCGTCCGTGTCGAGCCGCGCCGAGAGCTGGAGCGGACCCTCGAAGGGCATCTGCTGGATCATGCGGTCCGCGGGCCCGAGCGAGAACGCGAGCGGGAACTTCGGCGCCTCGATGCGTTTGACCGCGAGCGGCGGACCTCCGCCCTGGCCCTTGCGCGCGATCAGGAAGAGGATGGCGCCCGCGGGCACCTGGCGTTCGAAGCCGCTGCCGAGCGTGATCGTGCCGCTGACGGGTGCGGGCTCGCCGGCGGCCGGCGGTGCGCTGCGATCCGGAGTGACGTCCGCGGACGCTGCGCCGCCCGCTGCGCCGCCGCCCATCGAAGGCGCCGCCTCGGCCGCGCGCTCGGCGCCTTCGGGAAAGATCCGCGAGAGGTCGGGCGTCTCGGGCTTCTCGCCGGGCACGTAGGGCTCGACGGCGCGATCGCAGCCGAGCGCGACGATCGTCGCGAAGGCGCATCCAAGGACGCAACGAACCGGGATCCGGCGGGACGGGAGGGGCACGGCGCGACGACCTTAGCAGGATCGTCGGGTACGGTCCCCGCCGCGAAGGAGGACGCGCCACGGACTCGATGCGCCTCGACGACTCCACGCTGCCCGACTACCTGCAGCGCCTCGGCTGGCTCGCCGGCGGCGAAGCGGCCGTCGTCGAGAAGGCCGGCGACGGAAACATCAACTGGGTGCGCCGCGTGCGCGCGGGCGGTCGTTCGGTCGTCGTGAAGCAGGCGCGCCCGCAACTCGAGCGCTTCCCCGAGTACGAAGCGCCGACGGAACGCATCCTCTGCGAGTCGCGCTACTGGGAGATCGCACGAACGATCGACCGGGAGCGCGTCGCACCCGGTGTGGTCGCGTTCGACGCGGCCGCGAACGTCCTGCTGCTCGAGGATCTCGGTGACGCCGAGCGACTCGACGTCGCGATGGCGCGCGGGCAGGACGCGAGCGCTCCCGCCGAGCGGATCGCGCGTTTTCTCGGCGCCGTGCACGCCGCGACCGCGGGCGACGCGACGCTCGCCGGACGCTTTCCGAACGACGGCATGCGACGCCTGCACGGTGATCACATCTTCGTCCTGCCCTTCCATGCGAACGAGTTCGCACTCGATCCGCCGGTGCGCGCGCGCGCCGAGGCGATCTGGCGCGACGTTTCCGTCCGCGAGATCGCGGCGACCGCCTACGCCCGCTACCTCGAACCGCGCGGCGCGCTCGTGCACGGCGACGTGCAAGCGGGCAACGTGCTGCTCGCCGATCGTGGCGCGGTGCTGCTCGACGCGGAGATCGCACACGTCGGCGATCCCGCGTTCGATCTCGGGACCTTGTTCGCACATCTCTGGCTGCCGCGGGTCGCGACCGGTGCGGAGGCCGCAGCGGAAGCGGCGCTCGACGCGGCCTGGCGCGGATACGGGACGGCGCGACCGGACGCGAGCGCGCGCGTGCGCGCCGACGCGACGCGCTACGCCGCGATCGAGATGCTGCGCCGCACGATCGGAGCGGCGCGGGTCGCAGCGGTCGCGGATCCCGCCGCATCGCTGCGCGTGATCGACTTCGCGCTCGCTCTTCTAGGAGCGCGCCCGCAGGGAGGCTGAGGCTCCCGGCCCGGTATCGAGCCCACGCTCGTCGTCGTCCCAGTGGATGCGGCTGTAGTCGAAGCCGCCGCGCTCGAGCGGGTTCTGCTTCACGATGTCGAAGAAGGGCGAGAGGTCGAAGTCGCGCGGCGTGATCAGGGTCGGGTGGCGCATGTGGAAGATGCCCGTGTAGGCCGCACCGCTGGGCTGGCCGAAAATGCGACGCACGAGACGCCCGCGCGACTCCTCCGTCGCAGGCATGGCGTGCTCCGGAAACGTCACGGTGGGCAGGATCGGGAAGCGGATCTTCGCGAAGAGCCGCGCCAGCAGGCTCGAGCAGATCACCTCGGTCGGCTGGCCGCTGCCGAAGTGCAGCGCGGCGTTGCGGAACTGCGGTGGCACGAAGCTGACGGGGATCAGGTAGCGCGCCAGATCGAAGACGTTCCGCAGGTCGTAGCGCCAGCCGATCGCGGCGACGGCGTCGTCCATCAGCGTCTGCACGTGCTCGGGGCGGATCCGGTGCGGCCGGCACACGCGCACGTTGTAGTCGACGTACTTCGCGACGGGCGAGACGACGACGCCGCTCGGCAGCGCCTCGACGACGAGGTGCTCGGCTTCGTCCCCGAAGGTGTCGCGCGCCCAGGCGGCGCGTTCGCCGCCGCGGCGGATCAGCTCGTCGCCGATGTAGAGCGCCGAGTGCGACCAGCAGCTCTGGCTCAGGTAGCGGATGATCGCGGAGACGCGCTGGTCGCCCTCGACCAGGATCACGTCCGCCTTGCGCAGGTCCGCGATCAGCGCGCCGAGGTCGTTGCGCACGCGGCGCTCGTAGTCGGGCAGCGGCTCCGTCAGATACTGGACGATGCGATCGATCAGCCAGCGTCGCAGGCTCACGCGCCGTACCCCGCTTTACACCCCGGACGGGTTTCGCCAGCATCGGCCATCGTGGTCCCCTCCTCCCCCGTCGGGCGTTCCGATCGACCCGTGTTGCGCTCCATCCTGTGGATCTGGCTCGGCGCCTGGATCGGAGCGATGGCGCTCTTCGTTGCGACCGCGACCAACGCGTTCCGGCTGATCCCGGATCCCGCCGTCGCCGGATCGCTCGTCGGAGCGCTGCTGGGCTCACTCCTCACGATCGGAGCGGTCTCGGGCGCGGGTCTCTCGATCCTGGCGATGCGGCTCGGCCGCGGCCCTGTCACGATCGTGCTCCCCCTGGTCCTCGCGGCGGCCTGTCTGATCAATCAGTTCGGCGTCACCCAGGCAGTTGCTGAGATCCCTCTCACGGACCCCGGCCTCTCCCCCGAGCAGGCCCGCCGCTTCGCGACGCTCCACCGGCTCTCTGTATGGCTCTTCACCGGGACCGCGCTCGGAGCGGTCGTCCTGGCGGCCTTCCACGTCGTCGCGGAGACGCGAGAGACGAGGGGACGCCGCCCCACGAGCTGAGATCGGCGCGCAGGCGGCCGAAAAAACCCGAGAAAGCCGCGCAAATCCGTGGCTCTGCCCCGATCCATCGGGTATCTTGGGCTCGCTTCGAGTCAAAAAAACAAGACGCGGCGCGCACTTATACACCGAACGCCTCTCGAAGTGCCCCCCAGGAGTAGCCTGGCGGACACGCGGACGAGCTCCCAGGGCGAGGAGTTCGCGGGACGCGCCGGGGTGCCGCAAGGACTGCCAGCGGAAGCACGCTGGCGTCGTCAAGGGTTTCGATGGACGTCAAGATCAAGGCCGTCCTGAACTTCACGATCTCGGGCGATGCGCTCGAGAGCTCGCTGGCCGAGTACGACGAACTGACCGTCGAAGGCCTCCTGCGCGAAGTTCTCGACAAGGCGATCGCGTGCGACGCGATCAAGGTCCAGGTCCTCGAGGGGCCGAATACGCTCGAGGACTACGACAAGCAGGCCGAGGCCGGCGCCTAGCCGGGCTCCGCCTCCCTCTCTCCCGCTCCGAAGCGCGATCAGAACAGCGCGAGCTGCTGCGGCTCCAACGTGGCGGCCTGCGAGGGCGTTGCGATCGCGGCGCCGCTCGGCTTCGTCGCGCGCGCGACCCGCGGCCGCACGGCCGGCGACGGCCAGCGCGTCCGCGTCTCATGCGACGCCTCGTCCACACCGGGCCGGTAGATCCCCTCGCGTCGCGCGTGCTCGAGAATCCGCCGGTAGAGCACCTGGAAGCGGCGCCCGTGATTGAAGTGGCGCAGATGCGCCAGCTCATGACACAGAGTGTCCACCAGACTGGAATACCTCAGCGCCTGACCGGTCGTCGCGTGCGAGAGTCGGATGCGGATCGAGCCATCGCGGTAGCAGACGCCGAGCCGACGCTTCACCTGCGGCCGCTCCGGCGCGATGCTGCGATAGCGAAGCCCGAAGACGCGCGCGATGCGCGCTGCATCTCTCTCGAGCATCTCGATCAGCGTGGTCGCTTCGCGCCGATCCATTCTCGAGGCGCAGTCTCTCGCCGAGCGGCACGCGCGTCAAGCGGCATGCACCGCTCGCTATGCTGGATCGCGTGGAAGACGCAGCACTGCCTTCGGACGCGATCCCGATCTTTCCGCTGTCGAACGTCGTTCTCTTCCCGCACGCCCTGTGCCCGCTTCACATTTTCGAGCCGCGCTACCGACAGATGACGGCCGCTGCGCTCGCGAGCAAGCGCGTGATCGGCATGGCCACGGTGCTGCCGGAACACGCCGCCGCGATCGCCGGCGATCCTCCGCTCTTCGCGATCGGCTGTGCGGGCGTGATCGAGCAGGCGCAGCGTCGTGACGACGGACGCTTCGACGTAGTCCTGCGAGGAACGCAGCGCTTCCGCATTCGCGAGGAGATTCCCCGCAGCGGAGAGCGTCTCTACCGCGTCGCACGCGTCGAGATGCTCGAAGAGCGCTTCGACGAAGCGCGCGAGGGGCTCGCCCTGCAGGGAATGCGCGCGGATGCAATCGAATCGCTCTCGCGGCTGCTGCGCCTGGTGACGCCGGACGCCGCGCATGCGTTCGATCCGCGACGCTTCTCCGGCATCGACGATACGACGTTTGTCAGCGCGCTGTGCCAGATGCTGGATCTTCCCGCCGCCGAGAAACAGGGATTGCTCGAGGCCGACGGGCCCAGCGCGCGCTGCGAGCGACTCGTCGCGTTGCTGCACTTTCGCATTGCGGAACTCGTCGGCGGCGTGCCGATTCCCGGCGCACGACTGCACTGATCGCCGCGCGCGGAGGAAAAATCTCCGCGAAATACGACGCTGCGCGATCCACAAACACGAGTTCTCCGTCGGCGAATCGACGTCTCGGAGAATCGCAAGAAAGTGTCGCTCGAAACGTTTCGTTCGACGCGTTTTCCCTCTTGCGCGCGTTCACCTCGTATGGTCTACTCCGCCCGCTTACGACGGTTCACGTCGTCGGCATCGTCGAAAAACAACTCTCTTTCATCGTGTGTCGTGTCGGTCTTTCGGATGATCGCTTTCGGATTCTCTCCCACTGAGGACTGAAGCTCTCGTTCGCAGGCGCGCTCGTTCGTCCCTCGCTCGAACGCTCCTGGATCCAGAGAACGGAACTCGGCTGCATCGGAAAGCATCGATCGGGTAACCACACGGCTCGGGAATCGTCGCATGACCTGCCCCCCTCAGGTCTGGGACGGCGTGATGCGCCGTCTTGCGCGCGAGCTCTCGCCGCTCACCTTGTCGGCGTGGATCACTCCACTCCGCGCAGAGGCGTGCGAAGAGGGCCTGCGTGTCCAGTGCCCGGGCGCGTTCCACCGGAACCGCGTCCGCGAACGATTCCTCTCTCGCATCGAAGCACTCGCGAGCGAAGAGCAGGGAAGCCCCGTTCGCGTCGTGCTCGACGTATACGAGCCCGAGGCGACGACGGCCGCGCCGGACGAGAGCGTCGCGACGCCGGAGCCCTCGGAGCCCTCGCACCGCGTTCCGCCGAACGCCACGCGCGCGCCCGAGCACCGGCCGCGCGCGCTGCCCGCGCGCGACGCCGCGGTCGAAACGCCGATCGCGCTCCACGCCGAGCTTCCGCAGCAGCGTTTCGAGAGCTTCGTCGTGGGTCGCGGCAATGCGCTCGCGCGCGAGGCATGTCTCGCCTTCGCGCGCGGCAAGCAGCTCGCGATGAGCCCGCTCTATCTCGTCGCGGACTCCGGACTCGGCAAGAGTCATCTCGCCGTCGCCGCGGCGCACGAGGCGCGCACGCACGCGGGAACGCGCGTCGTGTACGCGTCGGGCGAACAATTCACGAACGAGCTGCTCGCGTCGATTCGCGCCGACCGGACGGCCGAGTTCAAGCGTCGCTATCGCCGCGACTGCGACCTGCTGATCCTCGAAGACGTCCAGTTCCTGCGCGGCAAGCGCCAGACGCAGCTCGAGCTGCTGCACACGCTCGAATCGCTCGCGCAGCGCGGCGCCCGCGTGCTGCTGACCGCCGAGCGGCTGCCCAAGGAGATTCCCGATCTCGATCCGCGGCTCGCCTCGCGCATGGGCAGCGGCTTCTGCGCCGAGATCGAAGCGCCCGATCGCGCGTTGCGCTGCGAGATCCTGCGCACGAAGGCCGCCGCGGGCGGCGTGCGCCTCCCCGTCGGCGTCATCGACCGGCTCGTGGACGCGGTGCCCGGCAGCGTGCGCGATCTCGAAGCGGCGCTGATCCAGATCGTCGCGAGTGCGTCGCTGCTCAAACGCCCGATCGACCTCGAGCTGGTCGAGTCGGCGCTGCGCAAGGTGCAGCCGCGCGCCGCGAGCTCCGGTCTCCAGGCCGAGCGCATCGTCGAGACCGTCGCGACCGCCTTCCAGACGGCGCCCGCCTCGCTCGCCTCGCGCACGCGCCGCCGCGACGTCCTCGTACCACGCCAGATCGCGATGTATCTGTGCACCCGCTACAGCGACGAGTCGCTCCAGCGCATCGGCCAGCTCTTCGGCCGCAATCACACGTCGGTCGCGAACGCGGTGCGCGCGGTCGAGCGCGGCCTGCTCGAGCGCGCGCCGCTCCGCTACAAGGTCGAGGCGCTCATCGCGCGCCTCGATGCGGTCGCGGGGAAGCCGTCGAAGAAGCGCTGACGTCGATCGAAGCCGGCGACCCCGCGGGCTGGCAGCGCGGACACCAGTACGTGGTGCGCGCGGCGTCGCCCTGCAGGCGCGATGCGATCCGCGCGCCGCAGCGCAGACACGCTTCGCCCGCGCGCCCGTAGACGAAGAGACGGGGAAGCCCGAGGGGCCAGGCATCGCCGCTCCGTACGGGCCGCACCGTCGTGCGGCGCCAGCCGCCGAGATTCCCCTGCATGAGCGTGCGCGCGCGTGCGTAGACCGCAGCGAGCCGCGCCGCGTCGATCCGCGCGGGCGGCGTCCACGGGTCGATGCCCTCCGCGAACAGCACCTCGCTCTTGTAGACGTTTCCGATCCCGCACGCCGCGCGCTGGTCGAGCAGCAGGTCGGCGATGCTGCGCGCATCGCATCGCCGCGCACGCACGACGGCGCGCGAAGCGTCGAAGCCGGGCGCGAGCAGATCCGGCCCGAGTCGCGCCAGGACCGGATGCGCCGCGAGGTCCGCCCGGCGCAGCAGCTCCGCGACGGGGGCGCGCGCACACGTGAAGCGATCCGCCTCCGTCTCGATGCGCAGCACGGCGGATCGATCCGCGCGCGCGTTCGCTTCGCCCGGACGATTGCGGAACCACTTGCCGTGCATGCCGAGGTGCACGTGCAGCACGTGACGCGGGCCGAGCGCGATCAGGAGGTGCTTGCCGAGCGCCGAAATCTCCTCGACGACGGCTCCCGTGAACGATGCGAGGTCTCCGCGATCGCGTAGCCACAGCGAAGCGAGCGGCGCGGCTTCGAGGGGCGGCCGCAGCGCGTTGGCGATCTTGTGGACGGTGTCGCCTTCGGGCACGGATCAGCGCTGCGTCTCGCGCGACGACGCGGCTTCGGCGCCGAAGCGATCGAGCGCGAGGCCCTTGTAGTCGGCGCGGAAGCCGGCCGCCTCGAAGGCGTGGCGCAGCGGGGACTCGAGCGCGGGCGCGCCGTCGATGCGCTCGATGCGCAGCGCGCGGCGGCGGCGATCCGCGAGCACGCCGCGCAGCGCACCGGCCGCGATCGCGAGCGACTCGCCCTCGCCCGCCGCCTCGAAGCTCAGCAGCTGTCTCGCGCTGCGATCGAGATACAGCGCGAGTTCGCCGTCCACGAGCACGACCCGCGCGCCGGCGCTGCGGCGCGGCTGCCCGGCGTTCGGCTGGCGCGGCGTCGGCCACGGCAGCATCGCGCCGTAGGCGTTGGCGGGATCGGCCGCCGCCAGCAGGATCGCCTCGGGCGCATCGCGCCGTTCGCGCGCAGCGCGAAGCTGATCGACCGCGCCCGCAAACGCGAACTGCGCGCTGCCGAGGCCATCGACGAAGAGTCCGCGCCGGATCTTCCCCGACTCCTCCATCGCGCGCAGCACCGGGTACACCGCGGAGAAGCCGCCCGCGACGGACTCGTGCGCGAGCGCGTCGCGCGCGACGACGCCCCAGCGATCGAGCAGCACCAGCGCCTGCGCGTGGGCGCGCCGCGTCGCGTCGATGCCCGGCGCCGCGAGCTGCGCGACGAGCGACCAGCGCCCCGCGACGAACGCCGTGCCGCTCGCCTTGCCGGGACGCCGCTTCTCGGCGCGGTGCGCGAGCGCGCGCAGCGGCGCGAAGGTGTCGTTCGTGACGCGCCCCGCCCACGCGAGATCCCAGAGCGCGTCGAGCGTCTCGCGCTCGCCGGCCGGCGCGGTCGCGTGCAGCAGCTCGGCGAAGAACGAGGCGCCGCGTCGTTCGAGATGTTCGAGCATCGCGCGATGGATCGGGCCGAGGTCGTCCGGCCGTGCCGGCGCGCCGATCAGGAGACCCGCGCGTTCGCGCCGGTAGAGCGCGATGCGGCCGTCGCGCTCGCCGAGCGCACCGCAGCCCACCCAGACGAGCCGACCCATCGCGCCGCGCTCGTCGAGCAGCCGCGGATCGAAGTCGCGCACGCGTGCGGGCAGGATCGCGCGCTCGAGATCCGAGAAGGGCAGCGGGATGCCTTCGAGCTGCGCGATCGCTTCGTCGAGCCGCCGCG
>JALOQG010000219.1 GCA_025453505.1 Myxococcota bacterium
GACCCCGAAGCGCCGCGCGTCGCGAGGCTGCTCGATCTGGTGGCTCGCGTGCGCGGACTGCCGCGCCATCTCGGCCAGCACTCGGGCGGCATCGTGATCGCGGCGGGACGCCTCGACGAGGTCGTGCCGATCGAGCCGGCGTCGATGCCCGGGCGCCGCGTCGTGCAGTGGGACAAGGACGACTGCGCGGACCTCGGCATCATCAAGATCGACCTGCTCGGTCTCGGCATGCTCGACGCGCTCGAACACACGATCCGGCTCGCGCGCGAACGCGAAGGCGTCACGATCGACCTCGCGCAGCTCCCGCCCGACGATCCCGCGACGTACGCGATGATCCAGCGCGCCGACACGATGGGCACCTTCCAGATCGAGAGCCGCGCGCAGATGGCGACGCTGCCGCGCATGAAGCCGGCGTGCTTCTACGACCTGGTCGTCGAGGTCGCGATCATCCGCCCCGGGCCGATCGTCGGGAAGATGGTGCACCCGTACCTGAACCGGCGCGCGGGCCGTGAGCCGGTCACGTATCCGCATGCGTCGCTCGAGCCGATCCTGCGCCGCACGCTCGGTGTGCCGCTCTTCCAGGAGCAGCTGCTGCGCCTCGCAATGACGGCGGCCGGCTTCAGCGGCGGCGAGGCCGAGGAGCTGCGCCGCGCGATGGGCTTCAAGCGATCGCAGGCGCGCATGGCGAAGATCGAAGCCCGGCTACGCAGCGGCATGGACGCGCGCGGCATCACCGGCACCGCGCAAGACGACATCGTGCGCGGCATCACCAGCTTCGCGCTCTACGGCTTCCCGGAGTCGCACGCGGCGAGCTTCGCCCTGATCGCCTACGCGTCGTCCTGGCTCAAGTGCCACCACCCCGCTGCGTTCCTGGCCGGGCTGCTCAACGCGTGGCCGATGGGATTCTATTCACCGGCGTCACTGATCCAGGACACGCAGCGACACGGCGTCGAGGTGCGCCCGATCGACGTCACGACGTCGAAATGGCTTTGCGACCTCGAAGGCGGCGGCTCCGGAGGAGAAGGGGTCCGTGCTCAAACATCCTCGGCGCACGGGGGGGCGAGCGCTCGGCTGCGCCTCGCGACCCGGGTTGGTTGCGCGCCTGCGGAACTGCGCGCGGACCCCATCACCACCTACGCCGCCGCCACCGCCCGGCCATCAAGGTCGCTGGCGGCGGAGGGCGAGGGAGGGGCCGCGCGCAGTTCCGCAGGCGCCCTCGATGCCGCGGCCGCGAGACGAAGCCGAGCGCTCGCATCGACGAGCGCCGAGGACTGTTCGAGCACGGGACCCCCCTCTCCCGGAGCGGCCGCCCGGCAACCCGCCGTGCGGCTCGGCTTCCGCTTCGTGCATGGGCTGCGCGAAGACAGCGCGCGACGGATCGAGACCGCGCGCGCAGAGAGACCGTTCGCGCACACCGCCGATCTCGCGCAGCGCGCCGCGCTCGGGCGCGAGGAGCTCGCGAAGCTCGCCGAGCTCGGCGCGCTCGCGTCGTTGCCGGACGCGGCGGCGTCGCGACGGGCGGCGCTCTGGCAGGTCGCCGGGATCGAGCGCGACTCCCGCTCGCTCTTCGCGGGAACGCCTCCGCCGGACGGCGACGCGCCGCTGCCCGCCATGTCTCCGCTCGAAGAGACGCTCGCCGACTATCGCGCGAGCGGCCTCACGACCGGCCCGCACGTCATGACACATCTCCGCGACACGCTCCGCAGACGCGGCCTGCTCTCCGCCGCCGCGCTGCGCGACGTTCCGGACGGGCGCTGGGCCCGCACGGCCGGCCACGTGATCGTGCGCCAGCGCCCGGGCTCCGCGAAGGGCATGTGCTTCCTCACGCTGGAAGACGAGACCGGCACCGCGAACGCGGTGCTCACGCCGCAACTCTTCCGGCGCTTCCGCGTGCCGCTGCACACCGCGTCGCTGCTCGAGATCGCCGGGCCGGTGCAGAACGTGGACGGCGTCGTGCACCTGCGCGTCCGGGAGCTGCGCGCCCTCTCGCTCGCCGTCGCCGCGCCGCCCGCGAAGCAGTGGGACGCCTTCGAGCCCGACGCGCTCCTGCCCGACTCCCACGACTATCGCTGAAAGCGATCGCTACTCCGCGACTTCGACGCGCAGGCCGTCGCGCAGATCCTCGACGTCGGCGCCGAGCACGACCGCCTCGCCGCCCGCGAGCCCCTTCGCGATCACGGCGCGATCGCCGCGATCGCCCGCCGCTTCGACCGCCTGGCGCCGCAGCGCGCCGCTCGTCACGACCCACACGTAGGACCCTGCGCCGTCGCTGCGCAGCGCCTCGCGCGGCGCGAGCACGAGCGCGGCCTCCGGCTCGCCCGCGACGACCGGAGCCGCTTCGGCGAGGAACGTGATGCGCACGCTCATGTCGGGGCGCAGCCACTCGTCGGGCTTCTCGATCCCGACCTCGACCTTCAGCGTGCCCTTCTGGCGATTGATCTGCGGATACAGCTTCACGACGCGGGCCGCGTAGCTGCGGTCCTGGTACGCGTCCGGCTTCACCTCCGCCGGCTGTCCCATGCGCACGCGCGACAGATCGGACTCGTTGACGTCGAGCTCGGCACGCATGTCCTCGAGGTTCGCCATGCGGATCAGCTCGCCGGAGCCCTCGAAGCCGCCGGGCACCGCGATCTCGCCGACCTCCTTGAACTTCTCGAGGATCACCCCGTCGGTCGGCGCGCGCAGCACGGTGTCCTCGAGGTCCACCTCCGCGCGCGTCACCGCGGCCTCGAACTGCGCGACCTCCGCCTCCGCCACGCGCAAGCGGTTCTCGCGCACGTCGAGCTCGGAGCGCGAGAGCACGTTGCGCCCGAAGAGCTCCTTCGCGCGCGCGAGCTCCCTGCGTTCGAGGTCGACGTTGGCGCGCGCGCGCACCAGGTTCGCACGCGCCTGCTCGAGCGCCGCCTGGTACTGGCGCGCGTCGAGCTGCACCAGATCCTGACCGGCCACGACCTTCTGCCCTTCTTCGACGAGATACCGCTCGATGCGGCTCGGCACGCGCACGCCGAGCGAGATGTAGCGCTCACCCGTCACGACGTAGCCGGATCCCGTGAGCACCGCCGCCGCCGGCGCACTCGTTCCCGGCGCCGAACGTTCGGCGATCGCGACGCGCACGACCGCCGTGCGGCCGAGCGTCATGCGATACGCGAGCAGCGACGCGACGACGAAGCCCGCGACCAGCGCCGCCGCGACGAGCCAGCGTCCCCACGCCGGTCCGCCGCGCAGCGGCACCGCGTCGCGGTCGATGCGCAGCGCGGCGAGATCGTCGCGCTTGGCGCGTCCGCGTTCCTCCAAGCTCATGCCCTCCGCAACGCCTCGATGGGCCGCATCCGCGCGGCGCGCGCCGCCGGCGCGAGACCGCCGAGCAGACCGATCACGAGCGCGAGCACGAAGCCCGAGACGAGATCGCCCCAGCCGACGCGCAACTGGATCACGTTGGCGGTGAAGGTCGCCGCGCCGAACGCGATCCCGCCGAGCAGCCACGACACGAGCCGCCCGAGCAGCGCCGCCAGCACCGCGCCGATCGCGAAGCCGCCGAGCGCGATCGCGAGCGATTCGACCAGGAACGACACCAGGATGGAGGTGCGCGAGAAGCCGAGCGCGCGCAGCGTCCCGATCTCGGCGCGACGCGACTGCACCGCGGCGTAGAGCGTGTTGGTGGCGCCGAAGGCGGCGCCGATCCCGGCCAGCACCGCGAGGCCCACCACGATGAAGTAGAGCGCCTTCGCGGACTCCGCCTGCTTGGCGTAGTACTCCGGCTCGGGCGACGCCTCGATCGCGTAGCGCGGGTCGGCGTCGATGCGGCGCGCCAGCGCATCCATGTCCGCACCGTCGGCGACGCGCACGCGCAGGCCCGAGTACGGAATCGTGCGCTTCGCGTCGGCGGCGAGCTGCCGCACGTCCACCCACACCTCGCTCTCGAACGAGGTGCCGCCGCTCTCGAAGACGCCGACCACCTTCCAGTCGTTGCGGCCGAAGCGCAGCGTCTCGCCGAGCTTCGCGCCGACGTAGCGCCCGGCGACGCCCGTCCCGACGATCGCCTCGCCGCTCGACGGCTGGAACATGCGTCCTGCGACGATCTCGACGTCGTCGTGGACGGCGAGCGCGACCGGCTCGACGCCGCGCACCAGCACGTTCTCGCGCCCGCCGCTCTCCGTCCTCAAGAACGGCTGCACCACCAGCTCCGGCGAAACGAGCGGATCGCCCTGTGCATCGCGCGCGACCCCGTCGAAGAAGCGCACCGCCTGGAACGCCTCGAGCGTGAGCACGCTCGAGCCGTCGTTGGTCGCGCCCTTGCGCAGCACGATCAGGTTGCGCGGATCGCCGCTCGCGACGAGCGTGCGCTGCAGGCTCGACACGAGGCCACCGAAGAGCGTCACCGCGATCACGACCAGCGCGACGACGCCCATCGTCAGCCCCGTGCGCAGGCGTCGCGCGGCCAGGTTGCCGAGCGAGTAGCGCAGCGGCAGTCCCATCTCAGAACACCTCGCGCAGCGTCGCCGCGACGCTCTTGCGCGCCGCGCCGAGCGCGGGCACCACGCCGGAGAGCATGCCGACGAAGAGCGCGAGGAAGAGCCCCTGCACGAGGATCGTCTGGGTGACGATGAACGAGCCGAGCGGCCCCAGCGCCGGGTTCCAGCCCTGCGACTGTGCGTGGATCAGCCGCGTGAGCCCGAGCGCGCCCAGCGCGCCGACGAGACCGCCGACCGCGGCCAGCAGCACGGCTTCGGCGAGCAGCGTCGAGAAGATCAGGCGGCGGCTGAAGCCGAGCGCCTTCAGCACCGCGATCTCGCCGATGCGTTCGCGCACCGCCATGCTGGCGGTGTTGGCGGCGATGAAGACGATGCACAGCGCCACGAGGCCCGTGACGATCAGGATCACCGTGACGAGCCCCTCGAGCATCGAGAAGAAGTTCGCGAAGTAGCTCTTCTCGGTCTCCGAAGCCGTGATCGCCTCGCTGTTGCGGAAGCCTTCGTCGATCTCGCGCATCAGCGGACCGATGCGCGCGGGATCGTCCACTCGCACCCAGACCGTGCCGAGGAAGTCGAGGCCGTTGCCGGTCGCGGCCCGCATCGCCTGGTCGAGATACTCGCGCTGGAACCAGAAGTGCGGCGCGCGATCGCTCGGGATCTCGCCGACGATGCGGAACTGCAGCTCCAGCGGGAACACGGTGCTCTTCAGCGTCACGAGATCGCCGATCTTCCAGCCGTTGCTCTTCAGCGTCATGCCACCGACCAGCGCCGCGTCGCGATTGCGGCGGAACTCCTCGAGTTGCTTCGGGTCGATCCCCCAGTCCTCCCAGACGACCCCGATCGGATCCGGCTCGATCGCGAATCCTCGCGGAAGGCGCCGCCGAACCAGGTCCAGCTCGCCGCCCCGACGACACCCTCCTTCGCGCGGATCTTCTGGAGATACGAGTACGGCAGCGGGTACACGAGCCCGGCCTCGTTGTGCACGACGATGCGGGAGTTGGACGCGACGTCGTCGAGCAGCGCGTCCATGCCGGCCGGCATCGTCAGCAACAGACACACCAGCGCGACGGCCAGTCCGATCGCGCCGGCCGTCAGCGCCGTGCGCAGCTTGTTGCGCGTGAGCTGTCGCCAGATGAAGGGCAGGAACTTCATCGCGCCTCCCCGCCCGGCGCCGCGCCGCCCGGGACGCTGTCCCGCAGGATGCCCTTGTCGAGATGGTGGATCTCGTCGACGAAGGCCTCGCCGCGCGGGTCGTGGGTGACCATCACGACGGTCTTGCCGAAGTCGCGTGCGAGGTCGCGCAAGAGGCCCAGGATGTCGACCGCGTTCTTGGCGTCGAGGTCGCCGGTCGGCTCGTCGGCGACGATGATCTCGGGATCCGACACGATCGCGCGCGCGATGGCGACGCGCTGCTGCTCGCCGCCCGACATCTCGGAAGGCTTGTGACCGGCGCGATCGCCGAGACCGACGATGCGCAGCGCGGCGTCGGCGCGCGTGCGGCGGTCGGCCTTGCCGAGCGTGGTCAGGAGCAGCGGCAGCTCGACGTTGCCGCGCGCGTCGAGGACGGGGATCAGGTTGAAGAACTGGAACACGAAGCCGACGTGACGCGCGCGGAAGGCGGCGAGCGCGTCTTCGGAGAGTTCGTCGAGCCGCTTGCCGGCGACCTCGACGACGCCGCCGCTCGGGCGGTCGAGACCCGCGATCAGGTTGAGCAGCGTGCTCTTGCCCGAGCCCGACGGGCCCATCAGCGCGACGAAGCGGCCGCGCTCGATGCGCAGGCTGACGTGCGAGAGCGCGTGCACCTCGTCCACGCCGCGTCGGTACACGCGGGACACGTCTCGGACTTCGATCAAGTCGGTCTCCCGGGGCGCGCAGGGAGCAGGCCACGTCGGTTCGGCGCGCGGAGCCTATCGCCTATCCCGCCGCGATCCCAGCTTGTGAGCCGCGCCGGGCTCCGCTTCCCTCCGCACGAATACGGGGAGGGCGCGTGCGCCGCAAGCTCCTGCTCGCCGGCGCTCTGGCCGGGATCGCCGCGCTGCTCGTCGAAACGGCGGCGTTCTTCGCGTCGTTCGCACTCGACGATCTCTTCGACGACCGCGCGCGCGTACTCGCCGCGCTCGACGCCGACGGCCTGCGCGCCTTCGCTTCCGAGCACGGCGATCCCGTGCTCGGATGGAAGCGCCACGGCCCCGCGCGCGTCGAGGACCGCGACTGTCGGGGTCACCCGATCGTCTACACGTTCGACGCGGCGGGGGGGCGCAGCTACGCCGGCTTCGACGCCGCGCGCGCGCGCGTGATCGCCGTGGGCGACTCCTACACCGCCGGTGCCGAGGCGAACGACGACGACGCCTGGCCCGCGCGCCTCGCGTCGCGGCTGGGGGAGCCGGTCGCGAACTACGGCATCGGCGCCTATGACCCGCTGCAGGCCACGCTGTTCCTCGAACGACGGCGCACGCTCCACCCCGAAGCCGACGTCGCCGTGCTCGGCATCATGTACGAGAACCTCTTCCGGCTCGTGAACGGCTACCGGCCGGTGCTCTACGACGACGCGATGCCCTTCGCGCTCAAGCCCCACATGGCGGGCGGTGCCGCCGTCGCGCACCCGGGACGCGCCGCGCTCGAGGACTTCGACACGTTCCTCGCACACGCAAACGCCGCCTTCGACGCCGACTTCTGGGCGCGCCCGCGGCGTGCGTTCCCGTACTCGATCGCCGTGCTGCGCGGCGTCGCGTCGAACGCGTTCCTGTTCCGCGAGCTCCAGAGCAACCTTCGCAACGCCGGTCTGCCCGAGTACGCGCTGGCGTTCCGCGCCGAGCGCTTCGCGCGCGAACTCGTCGGCGTACTCGCCCGCTTCGCCGATGTGTCGGAGCGCAGCGGCCTCCGTCCGGTCGCGGTGTTCCTGCCGCGCAACCGCTTCGACACGCGCAGCGCCTCGGAGTTCCTCGCGGCGCAGCGCGAGCGGCTTCCGTCGGGTCTCGTCGTGGCCGACGCGGGCCGCGCACCGATCGACTGGAGCCGCTACAACCTCGAAGTGGCGGACGGCGACGACGTCGACATCTGCCACCCGTCGGCGTACGGCTACGACGCCCTCGCGGAGTTCGTCGCGGGCGTGCTGCGCGACGCGGGACTCCCGAAGCGCTGAGCGCGCCCGCGCGGACTCGTCGCTCGCGGTAGGAGGATGCGTGCATGAGCGGCAGGAAGTCCGCGAAGAGATCCGGCGCGCCGAAGGCGCCGTCGCTCGTTCGCGCGCGCAGCGGCGCGAGCGAGCGGCTCGTCGAGCGCGCGCGCCGGATCTGCCTCGCGCTGCCCGAGGCGAACGAAAAGATCTCGCACGGCGAACCGA
>JALOQG010000220.1 GCA_025453505.1 Myxococcota bacterium
CCGACGGGCGCCTTTAGCCGTCCGCTGCCGCGGACCATGGGACGCCCTCTTGCCGTTGCTCTCGCTCCTCGACCGCCGCCTCGTCGTGATCACCGGCAAGGGCGGCACCGGCAAGACGACCGTCGCGGCGGCGCTCGCGCTCGCGGCGGCCGAGGCGGGACGCAAGGTTCTCGCGGCGGAGGTGGGCCTCGACGAGCACCTCCCGCGCCTCCTGGATCCGGATGCAGCGCCCGTCGGTTACGCGGGCCGCGACCTCACGCCCGGCCTGCACGCCATGCGGATCGATCCCTACGAAGCACTCGCCGAGTACGTCGGACTCCAGATCGGACTGCGCGGCGTAGTGCGGCGCGTGCTCGAAAATCACGCCTTCCGCCAGCTCATGGATGCATCGCCCGGTTGGAGGGAGCTGATCACGCTCGGCAAGATCTGGCACCTCGAACAGATGCGGGACGGCCGCGGCAGACCGCGTTTCGATCTCATCGTGGTCGACGCCCCGGCGACCGGTCACGGCCTGACCTTTCTCGACGTGCCGCGCGTGGTCGGGTCGGCCGTGCGTGCGGGCCCGCTGCGGCGACACGCGAGCTGGGTCGAGGAGATGATTCGCGATCCGAAGCGCACCGCTTTGCTGCCCGTGGCGCTCGGCGAGGAGCTTCCGGCGCGCGAGACCGCCGATCTGGTGACACGTCTGCGCGACGAGGTCGGCGTCGCGGTGGACCGCGTCGTGGTGAACGCGCTGAGCGCGGATCCTTTTCCGCCGGACGTGCCGGATCTCGACGAACGACTCGGAGCCATCGCGCCCGACCTCGCGATTCCGGGGTCGCCCGGAGCGTCGGCGCTCGCGGCGTGCGCAGCGCATCTGCGCGGTCGCTTCGAGCTGAACCGCCGTTGGGCAGCCGTGATCGCCGACACGACCGCGCTCCCGATCGTCGGTCTGCCCCGCCTCGCGAACGGTGCCCGCGGCGCGGACGCGCTCCGGACGCTCGGCCGCGCGCTGCTCGCCGCGGAAGGGAGCGTCGCGTGAAAGCGCCCTTCGATCCCGAACGCATGCTGGTCGATCGACGCATCCTGGTGTGCGTCGGTACGGGCGGCGTGGGCAAGACGACGCTGGCGGCCGGCCTGGCCCTGGCGGCGGCCCGCCGCGGCCGGCGCGTCGCGGTGTTGACGATCGATCCGGCGCGGCGGCTCGCCGATGCCCTCGGCGTCGCGTCGCTCGGCAACGAGCCGACCGATCTTCCGCGCGAGCGGCTCACGGCGCTCGGCGTCCCGCCGGAGGGGCGGATGGCGGCGCTGATGCTCGACATGAAACGCACCTTCGACGCGCTCGTCACGCGCTTCGCCGAGTCCGAGGAGGCGCGCGAGCGAATCCTCGGCAACCGGATCTACCAGCACGTGTCGGATGCGCTCGCGGGGAGCGCCGAGTACTCCGCGATGGAGAAGGTGTTCGAACTCTCCGAACGCGACGACTTCGACCTGATCGTGGTGGACACGCCGCCCTCACAGCACGCGCTCGACTTCCTGGAGGCGCCGCGGCGGCTGGTCGAGTTCCTCGACAGCCGACTCGTGCAGATCCTGCTGCACCCCGCCTTCGCGGCCGGACGGCTCGGATTCCGCCTCTTCCAGCGCGGCACCGAGCGCGTCCTGCGCGTGATCGAGAAGATCTCGGGCGTCTCGTTCCTCGAGGACATCTCCGAGTTCTTGCTCGCGTTCGAGGGTATGTCGGAGGGATTCCGCGAGCGCGCCCGACAGGTCCAGGCGCGTCTCCTCGGGCCCGACGCGGCCTTCGTGCTGGCGGCTTCCCCGGCTGTCGCGTCCACGAAGCACGCGCTCGCAATGCTCGAACGTCTCGTCGCGGCGTGTGTGCCGCTCGCGGGCGTGATCGTCAACCGCGTCCACCTCTGGCCGGTGGACGAACCGACACCGGATCGCGTCCCGAGCGCCGGCGCCGACGTCGAATCCATCGCGGTGCTCGGCTCGGCCTTGACGAAGACGGGCCTCGACTCGGGGAGCGCCGAGCGCGCCGCACGCGCTGCGCTCGAGTGCGCCGATGGCTACGCTGCATGGGTGCGCGCCGACGCGGCATCCACTGCCGAACTGGAACGGCGCGTCGCGGGTATCGGAGGTTTCGTGCGGCGCGTTCCGGAACTCGCGGGCGACGTGCACGATCTCGAGGGACTCGCGGGGGTCTCGGACCGGTTGTTCGGACCCGCGGCGACGGCGCGACGCGAGGAGGATCGATGACGAAGCGCAGACCCGCAGGCGATCCGAGCACACCGCCGCCGCGAAGCGCGGAAGAAGCGCTCGACCGCGCGCGCCGGCATGGACTCACGGCGCTCGCCGAGGGCGTCGCGGCGCTGCGATCGCTCGTCGACGCCGCCTCGCTCGTCACGAGCGGCGTACCGGGCTCCGCACACGCTCCGCTCGCCGAAGCGCTGCGCTGGATCGATGCGGCCGCCGCGCGGGCACGATCCGAGGCGGGTCTACCGGGTGCTCTGTGGGTCGATTCGGTGGCGGATGCGCTCGACGACGAGATCGAGCGCTGGGAGACCCGCGCGCGCCACGATTCCGAGGCTCGTGCGGTGCTGCGGGCGTTCCTCGGCGTGCGAGAGATCCTCTGGGAGTTCGGCCTGCGGCCGCGCGCGGAGGCTCCCGTCGAAGAGCCGGCGTCGCCGCGTCCCGAACGCGCGGCTCCGGCCGCGGCGCGCGCACCGCGCAGCGCACGCCGTACCGCGACGCGCCTCCAACGCGTTCCCGTCGAGGGCTGACCACTTCCGAGCCGTTCGTTAGATTGCGCGCCCTCCCGTCACCGAGGGCTCGTGTGGAGTCGTTCGATCCGTCTCCGGACGTGGTGCAGATCAAGCGCTACGCAAACCGGAAGCTCTACAACACGGCGACCAGCCGCTACATCACGCTGAAGGGCATCGCGGAGCTGATCGAGGCCGGTGACGAAGTCCGCGTGGTGGACAACGAGACGGGCGAGGACATCACCTCCGTCACGCTCTCGCAGATCCTGGTCGACACGGAGCGATCCAACCGGGGCGTGCCGGGTACCGTGCTGACCGATCTGATCCAGCGCAGCGGCGACGTCCTCTACAGCGCGCTCAAGCGCCGCGTCGGAGACGCGTCCGAGGGATTCGAAGAGCTGCAGCGCAACATGAAGAAGCTGCTCTCGCCGCGCGACGGTGCGCGAAAGCCCGACTGGGTGGCGCTGGCGACTCCCGATCTCGATCGTCTCGTGCAGCGGGCCGTCGAGCGCGTGCTGCGCGCACTCGACCTGCCGCGCCGCTCGGATCTGGAGGCGCTCGAGAAGCGCCTCGACCAGGTCCTCGAGCAGCTCGGCGCGAGAGAGACGCGTGCGCCCGTCGCGAAGCCGCGCGAGCGCGCCGCCGACGCGGCGCCCTTCGAGCCGAGCGACTCCTAGCCGGGACGCCGACGCCGTCCCGGCGCGGTCAGCCCCACACCGAGGGGCGGCGACGCACCCCGGCGTCGAGCATGGTCTGGATCGAGTCGCGCAGCGATTCCGTCATGCGCCACACGAGCGTCTCGTCGCGCGCCGCCTCCGCGCCGAGGCCTGCGGTGTCGACCGGCGCTCCGAACGTGATCGACCACTTCGAAGGCAGTGGCAGCAGACCGAGAGGGCCGAGCGCCGGGAAGGTCGGCGTCACCGGCAGGAACGGCAGCCCCACCGAGCGCGCGAGCGCCTCGACCTTGAAGAGCACGGGATGCGCCTCCTCGGCACCCACCACGGCGACCGGGATCAGCGGCACGCCCATCGAGAGCGCGGTTCGCACGACGCCGCCACGTCCGAAGCGCTGCACGCGGTAGCGGTGACGAAAGACCTTCGCTGCCCCCTTGGCGCCTTCCGGAAAGGCGACGACGGAGCGCTTCGTGCGCAGCAGTCGCGCAGCGTTCTCGCGACACGCCCGCACACCGCCGAGTCGCGTGATGGCGGGAGCAGCGAAGGGCAACGTCGCGATCCAGTCCGCGACCAGGAAACGCGGCCGAGGGGACGCAGGATCGTGTCGCGCGAGCGCATGCACGACCATCAGTCCGTCCCAGGGCAGCAGGCCGGAGTGGTTGGCGGCGAACAGGTACGGCCCGGCATCCGGGAGCGCGTCGAGGCCCGAGACTTCTACGCGCCACCAGCGGTCGAAGAGGAAGTCGAGCCAGCCCTGCGCCGAAGCGAGCGCGGCGGCGTCCATGCCGAAGTCGTCGATCTCCGCGGGAACGTCGCGCATGCCGCCGACCTGCGCGAAGCGACGCCGCGCCGATTCGTAGAGTTCCATCCAGTCGACGCCGTCGGCGTCGGGCGCCCCGATGCGTCCCTGCAGACGCTCGCGCAGACCCGCGAGCGCGTCCGTCAGGAGGGAAGCGCCGGAATCCTCGCGATCGTCGCGTCCGCTCACGGGGACCTCTCCTTCATCGGTACTGGCGCAACCTGCGCGAAGACACGAACGCGATCCACGCCTCGCGCGTGGTGTAGACCGGCTCTCCGAAGCGGCCCCAGGCCCGCTCGCCGTCGGCGATCCAGGGCCAGCGGAGGTAGTCGTAGAACGCGGCCGGCGGGTCGCCCGTCGTCGCTCGTGCCGCGAGATCGCGCAGCGGGTAGAGCAGCGACGGCGGCAACGGCGCGCTCGAGAGGCCCGCGAGACGCAGGATCCGCGAGAGCGGCAGCGGCTCGGGCGCGACGACGTTGAACACGCCGGCGTGATCCGCGAGCACCGCCTGCTCGAAGACGTCGAGGCAGTCCTCCTCGTGTACGAACTGCAGCAGCGGGTCGTAGCCGAGAAGCGTCGGTACGACGGGACGCGAGAAATGACGAACCACGCGATCCCAGTGGCTCGGCCCCATGATCCATGCGCTGCGCAACACGCTGACGCTCGCGTGCGGATGCGCGCGCGCCCAGTCGGCGACGAGTTCCTCGACCTCGACCCGGTTGCGCACGCAGTGCGCTTCGGGATGACCGCGCAGCGGAGCCGATTCGGGCAGATACAGGGGATTGTCCGCTCGTGGCCCGTAGAGCATGGTGCTCGACGCGAGCACCACGCGCGCGACCTTCGCCGCCGCGCACGCGTGCAGGATCTGCAGGGATCCCACCGTCTCGAGCTCGTGGTCCAGCTCGATGTCCGGCGTCGGATCGCGCCGGAAGGCTGCGTGCAGCACCACCTCGACGTGCTCGCGCGCGAACAAGTCCGCGAGCTGCGCATGCGACGCGGGCGCCGTCAGGTCGATGCGCTCGAAGGCGATCTTGCGCTCGAGGCGCTGGGGCCGGCGCAGGTCGATGCCGATCACGCGGATGCGAGGCG
>JALOQG010000013.1 GCA_025453505.1 Myxococcota bacterium
GGCGGTGCACGCTGCGGGCATCCTGTCCGCGACGACCGAGGCCGGAGCGGTGCGATCGCTGCTCGCGCGCAGCGCCGACACGTACGAAGCGGACGCCGCATCGCGCTGGTCGCTCGCGTCGATTCCGGAGGCGTACGCGAACGGAATGCAGAAGGGCGTCGTCGCGTTCGAACTCGCGATCGACCGGATCGAAGGCAAGCGCAAGCTCTCGCAGAACAAGACGCCGGCCGATCGCGCCGGCGTCGTCGCGGCGCTGCGGTCGGGCGGCGACGCGGATGCGCGGGCGATCGCCGACGCGATGGAGGCGCTCGCATGAGGTCGCAGCCGCGTGTCGGCGTACTCGCGATCCAGGGCGACTTCGAGGCGCACGCACGCGCGCTGCGCCGCGTCGGCGCGGAAGCGCTGCTGGTGCGCCGCGCGAAGGAGCTCGACGGTCTGGACGCGCTCATCCTGCCCGGCGGCGAGAGCACGACGATCTCGAAGGGCATGCAGCGGCTCGGTCTCTACGAACCGTTGCGCAGCTTCGCGGAGTCGGGGCGGCCCGTGCTCGGCACCTGCGCGGGCGCGATCCTGATGGCGGCGCGCGTCGAGAACCACGGCGTTCCGAGCCTCGCGCTCCTCGACGTCACGGCCGTGCGCAACGCCTACGGGACGCAGGTCGATTCGTTCGTGGCGACGGTGGATCCGGGCGCCGCTCCGGGGCTCGAGGGCCTTCGCTGCGTCTTCATTCGCGCGCCGCAGCTCCGCGATCCGGGACCCGCCGTCGAGGTGCTGGCCCGCGTGGATGGCGCCCCCGTGCTCGTCCGCCAGGGGAACCGCTTCGCAGCCACCTTCCACCCCGAGCTGACGGAGGACCCGCGCGTCCACGCCCTGCTCCTCGGGGAAGGCGACACGGCAGGTCCGGCCCCGCGCTGACGCCGGCGTTAGAATCGCGTTTGGAGCCGAGACGAGGGAAGCATGATCTTCGAGACCGACGACCTGCGAATTGCCGGGCTTCGCCCGCTCATCCCGCCCGCGATCCTGATGGAAGAGCTGCCGATCGGGGAGAAGAGTTCCGAGACGGTGGCCCGCGGGCGCGAGCAGGTGCAGGCGATCCTGCGCGGCGAAGACGATCGCCTGATCGCGGTGGTCGGGCCGTGCTCGGTCCACGACCCCGAGGCCGGGCTCGACTACGCGCGCCGCCTGCGCGCGGCGGCCGACCGGCTCGCGCGCGATCTGCTCGTCGTGATGCGCGTCTACTTCGAGAAGCCGCGCACGATCGTCGGGTGGAAGGGCCTGATCAACGACCCGCACCTCGACGAGAGCTTCAAGATCAACGAGGGGCTGCACAAGGCGCGGCGCTTCCTGCTCGACGTCGCCGAGATGGGCCTGCCCGCCGGCTCCGAGTTCCTCGACCCGATCTCGCCGCAGTTCATCGCGGATCTCGTCTCGTGGGGCGCGATCGGCGCGCGCACGTCGGAGAGCCAGGTGCACCGCGAACTCGCGTCCGGCCTCTCGATGCCCGTCGGGTTCAAGAACGGCACGGAGGGCAGCGTCCAGATCGCGATCGATGCGATCCGCTCGGCGGCGCACCCGCACCAGTTCTTGTCGGTCACGAAGCAGGGCGTCGCGGCGATCGTCGAGACGCGCGGCAACCCGGACTGCCACCTGATCCTGCGCGGCGGCAATCGCGGCTCGAACTACGACCCGGCGACGCTGGCCGAGATCACGGCGGCGCTCGGCCGCGCCGGGCTGCCCGGTCGCGTCATCATCGACTGCTCGCACGCCAACAGCGGCAAGGATCCCGCGCGTCAGGGCGACGTCGCGCGCGAGATCGCCGGGCAGGTCGCGGGCGGCAACCGGGCGATCGTGGGCGTCATGCTCGAGAGCTTCCTCGAGGAGGGGCGCCAGGACGTGAAGCCCGGGGCGCCGCTCGTATACGGCAAGAGCATCACGGACGCCTGCATGAGTTGGGATCGCACCGAGCCCGTCCTCGAGGCGCTCGCAGAGGGGACCCGGACGCGCCGCGCCGCGGATTGAGGCCGATCTCGGTCCTCGCGGCGGCCCCTTTCGGAGCGACCCGGGCGCGTGCTAGACACCGCCTCCACTTCATCAACCACCTCGGTTCCCGGTCCGCGACTCAGGCCCGCTGAGCGCGATCCACGACGCGGGAGCCCGGGCCTGCGAGGCCTGTCCACGAGGAGGACCCGTGCGGGAATTCGACACGACTTTCATCGTCCAGCCCGAGATCTCGGAGGAAGGCCGCGAGGCCCTCGTGCTCCGCCTGCGCGGCGTGCTCGAGCGCGCGGGTGCGCGGCCGCTCGAGGTGGACGACATGGGCAAGAAGAAGCTCGCCTACGAGATCAAGAAGTTCCAGAAGGGCCACTACCTCTCGCTCTTCTATCTCGACACGGGCAAGGCCGTCGCGGAGCTCGAGCGCGCGCTGCGCCTCGACGAGTCCATCCTGCGCTTCCTCACGGTGCGCCAGAAGGAGGACGTCGAGGACGTCGAGGCACGCCAGGCGCGGTCGGTCGATCTCGAGAAGACGCGCAAGGAGCGCGCGGCCGAACGCGCCGTGCGCGAGGCCGAAGAGCGCGCGGCCCGCGAGGCGGCTCGCGCTGCCGGCGAGAACGTGGAAGAGCCGTCGGACGACGACGACGACGACGAGCCGGTGTTCGATCGCGACCGCGATCGCGACGACCGGGATCGTGATCGCCGCCGCCGCGACGACGACGATGACGACGACCGCGGGCCCTCGGGGGACTGAGCAAAGATGCGCAACGTACAGGTCATCCTACGCGAAGACGTGGCATCGCTCGGCCACGCCGGCGACCTCGTCAACGTGAAGCCGGGCTTCGCGCGGAACTTCCTGATCCCGCAGGGCAAGGCCATCGTCGCGACCGAGGCGAGCAAGCGCGAACTCGCGCACCAGCAGCGCGTGATCGCCGAGCGGGTGCGGCGCGAGGTCGAGCTGCTCGAGGCCGAGCGCAAGAAGATCGACGGCGTCGTGATCGAGATCACGGCGCAGGCCGGTGAAGAGGGCAAGCTCTTCGGATCCGTCACCGTCGTGCAGATCGCCGAGAAGCTCGCAGAACGCGGTCTCGAAGTGGATCGCCGCCGCATCGATCTCGCCGATCCGATCAAGGATCTCGGCGAGCACGACGTGGTCGTGCGACTGCATCACCAGGTCACCGCGACGGTCAAGGTGAAAGTCGTAGCCGCCGGCTGATTTTCTCCTCCAGCACCGTCGCTTCTCTGGTATTCATCGGAGATCCGATACAGGTCGAAGGAGGGAACGGTGGCGCGGGGGGCGCGGACCGACGATCGACGCCGCGGCGACCGCAGCGGCGCGGAGCGCACGCATCCGAGCGGGCGCGTTCCGCCGCACGACATCGAGGCGGAGAAGGCCGTCCTGTCGGCGCTCCTGCTCGACAACGCCGCCATCCACGCGGTGTATACCGAGCTCAAGGCCGACGACTTCTATCATCCCGTCCATCACCAGATCTACGCGGCGATGCTCGCGCTCACGCAGGAGAACCAGCCGGTCGACCTGCACACGCTGGCCAACTGGCTGAACATCCAGAAGCAGCTCGACGCCGTCGGCGGCCCCGTCTTCCTCGCCGAGCTCTCCGACTACGAAGCGACCTCCGCGAACGTCGTCCACCACGCGCGCATCGTGCGCGACAAGTCGGTCAAGCGGCGGCTGATCGCGACCGCCACCGAGATCGTCGAGCTCGGCTTCGATGAGAGCGACGACGCCGGCCGCCTGCTCGACCAGGCCGAGTCGCGCATCTTCGAGATCTCGACCGACCAGGCGCGCGAGAGCTTTCGCCCGCTGCACGCCGAGATGCAGCGCACCTTCGACTACGTCGACGCGATCATGGGCCGCGGCGGCGAGCTCACCGGCGTGCCGACCGGCTTCAAGGAACTGAACGACAAGACCGGCGGCCTGCAACGCGGCGACCTGATCATCATCGCGGCGCGCCCTTCGATGGGAAAGACCGCGCTCGCGCTCAACATCGCGCGCAACGCCGCGGTGCTGCACGACAAGAAGGTCGCGGTGTTCTCGCTCGAAATGACCGCGCAGGCGCTCGTCATCCGCCTGCTCTCCGCCGAGGCGGAGGTCGATCAGTCGAAGTTCCGCACCGGCTACATCACGAGCCACGAATACAAGAAGCTGCAGGACGCGGCGGGCCGGCTCTCGCAGGCGGATCTCTGGATCGACGACTCGGGCGTCGTCACGGTGCTCGAGATGCGCGCCAAGTGCCGCCGCTTGAAGGCCGAGAAGGGCCTCGACCTCGTCCTGATCGACTACCTCCAGCTCGCGCACGGCGACTCGCGTACCGAGCGCCGCGAGCAGGAGATCTCCGAGATCAGCCGCGGCCTCAAGGCGCTCGCCAAGGAGCTCGACCTCCCGGTGATCGCGCTCTCGCAGCTCAACCGCGGTCCCGAGAATCGGCCCGGCAAGGACAAGCGGCCGATGCTCGCCGACCTGCGCGAATCGGGCGCGATCGAGCAGGACGCGGATCTCATCGCGTTCATCTATCGCGACGAGTTCTACAACCGCGACGATCCGAACAACCAGGGACTCGCGGAGCTGATCATCTCGAAGCAGCGCAACGGGCCGACCGGCACGATCAACCTCACCTTCCAGCATCGCTTCGCCAAGTTCCTCGATCGCTCGAGCGGCTACGACGACGCGGGCGGTCCGCCGGCCGGCGGCGCCGGCTTCGTCCCGCCCGAAGGCGGCGACTTCGGCGCCGGCTCCGACGTCTTCTGATGCCCAGGCTGCGCAAGCCGCGGGCGCTGCCGCGGGGCGGCACGATCGGGCTCGCGGCGCCGGCCAGCGCGCTCGACATGGAGCGCGTCGCGATCGGCGAGAAACGCTGGCGCGAGGCCGGTTTCGGCGTCGTGTACCGCGACGACATCGGCGCGAAGCACCGCTATCTCGCCGGCGACGACGCGCGGCGCGCGGCCGAGCTGCACGAGCTCTGGTCGGATCCGCGCGTGGACGCGATCGTGTGCGCGCGCGGCGGCTGGGGCTGTCATCGCATCATGGACCGCCTCGATCCGGATCTCGTGCGCAGCGCCGCGAAGCCGCTGCTCGGCTACAGCGACGTGACCACGCTGCTGCTCTGGCAGCGCCGCGCCGTGCGGCTCGTCGGCTTCCACGGGCCGATGCTCGAGCGCGCGCTCGGCGACGACGAGTTCGATGCCGTCGTCGAGATGTTGACCGGCACCGAGCGGCTGCCGGTCGTGCGACCGGGCAGCGAAGGCGGCGGCGGCAGCGCCGAGGGCGCGCTGGTCGGCGGCTCGCTGACGCTCGTCGCGGCGTCGCTCGGCACGCCGTGGGAGATCGACGCGCGCGGCGCGATCCTGCTCTTCGAGGACGTCGGCGAGCGACCGTATCGCGTCGACCGGCTGCTCGAACAGCTCCGCTGCGCGGGCGTCTTCGAACGCGTCGCAGGGCTCGGCTTCGGGCGCTTCGAGCGCTGCGACGAGGCCGACGCGTCGATCACGGCGGCCGAGATCCTGCGCGAGTGCGCCGAGCGCGCCGGCGTGCCGTGGGTCGCCGGATTGCCCTTCGGGCACGGCGCGCCCAATCTGATCTGGCCCTTCGGCGTGCGCGCGCACCTCGACGGCGATCGGGCCACGCTGCAAATTCTCGAACGGGGAGTCGCCTGAGCCGCCATGAAGCACGCGCTGATCCAGAGAAAGCTCGCGCGCGTCGATCGCGCCCTCGACCAGGCGATCGCGAAGTCCCAGATCCCCGGCGCCGTGGTGCTGGCGCGCATGCCGCACGACGGCGAACTCATCGAGCACGAATCCGTGCGCGGGGTCGCGGTGCACAAGCCCGAGCGCATCGCGATGGCCCGCGACACGATCTTCGATCTCGCTTCGCTGACCAAGCCGATCGCGACCGCGACGTCGCTCCTGCTGCTCGTCGCCGAGGGACGCGTCGATCTCGACGATCCCGTCGCCAAGGTGCTGCCCGCGTTCGGCGAGCGCGGCAAGGAAGGCGTCACGATCCGGCACCTGCTGACGCACACGTCGGGCTTGAAGCCGTGGCGTCCGTTCCACGAGGCGCTGCTCGAGCGCGAGCGCAAGAAGGGCGAGCGGCTGCTCTGCACGCCGGCGGCGCGCGAAGCGGTGCTCGAGCGCATCTGCCGCTCCTCGCTCGTGCACGATCCGGGCGAAGCGGCCGTCTACGGCGATCTCGACTTCATCCTGCTCGGCGCGGTCGTCGAGGAAATCGCGGGCCAGCCGCTCGACGTCTTCGCGGCGGAGCGCATCTTCGCGCCGCTCGGCATGCGCGACACGCGCTTCATCCGCCTCGGGGACGCCGCTCCCGAGCTGTCCGACGCCGAGCGGCGTCGCTTCGCCGCGACCGAGAACTGCCCGTGGCGCGGTCGCGTGCTCTGGGGCGAGGTGCACGACCCGAACGCCTGGGCGATGGGCGGCGTCGCGGGGCACGCGGGCCTCTTCGCGACCGCCGACGAGGTGATGCGCTTCGCGACGACGGTGCTCGACGTGTGGCACGGCCGCAGCGACCTGCTCCCGCAGGAATGGCTGCGCCGCTTCCTGACCAAGAACGACGCGCCCGAGAACACCACGTGGGCGCTCGGCTGGGACACGCCGACGCCCGGCGCGTCGTCCGCCGGCCAGCACTTCTCGCCCACCAGCGTCGGGCACCTCGGCTTCACCGGCACGTCGCTGTGGATCGACCTCGAGCGCGAAGCCGTCGTCGTGATGCTCACCAACCGCGTGCACCTCGTCGCCAAGCGTTCGAAGTTCGAGCTGCGCGCCGTCGTGCACGATCTGGTGATGGAGTCGTTCCTCGCCGCGTGACGGAGTTCGCAACGGCATGGGCCCCGTCATCGGGATCACCGTGAGCATCGATGCTTCGGGGCGCGTGCGGCCGGACGCGGAGCTGCTCTACGTGCGGCGCGTCTACGCGCAGGCGGTGCGTGCGGCCGGCGGCGTGCCGCTGCTGGTGCCGCCCGACGCGGATCCGGCCGACGCCGTGCGCGTCTGCGACGGCTTCGTCGTCTCGGGCGGCGCCGATCTGCCCGTGTCGTTCGGCGCGCACGCCGCTGCGATCCCGAATGCGGAGGATGCGCAGCGGGTCGCGTGGGATCGCCGGCTGCTCGACGGCGCGCGTGCGGCGCGGCGCCCGCTGCTCGGCGTCTGCTACGGGATGCAGCTGCTGAACCTGCACGCGGGCGGCACGCTGCTGCCGGACATCGGCGCGGCGATCGCGGGCGCGCTCGATCACGGCGGAGACGGCCGCACCAGCGAGCACGCGATCGCGATCGCGTCCGGCAGCGTGCTATTCGGCGCGATCGGCGCCGCCGCGCGGGTTTCGTCGCGCCACCACCAGGCCGTCGATCGCATCGCGCCCGGCTTCCGCGCGGTCGCGACGTCGCCGGACGGTGTCGTCGAGGCGATCGAGGCCGAGGACGGCGCCGCGTTGCTCGGCGTCGAGTGGCATCCCGAATCGGACGCGACGGCGGCCGGCGTCTACGGCTGGCTGGTCGCGAGGGCGAGCGCGTGAGCACGACGATCCCCGAGAAGCTCTCGCACGTGCACCTCGTCGCGATCGCCGGCACCGGCATGGGCGCGCTCGCGGGTCTGCTGCACGCGCGCGGGCTGCGTGTCACCGGATCGGATCGCGCGCTGTATCCGCCGATGAGCGAGGCGCTCGCGGGGTGGGGCATTCCGGTCGCGATCGGCTTCGACCCGCAGAACGTGCTCGCCGACCGGCCCGATCTCGTCGTGATCGGCAACGCCGTGCGCGCCGACAACCCGGAAGCGCAGGCGGTCTTCGACGCCGGCCTTCCGTACCTGTCGTTTCCGGACGCGCTCTACCGGCTCGCGATGGCGGACCGCCACTCCGTCGTCGTCGCGGGCACGCACGGCAAGACGACGACGACCGCGCTGCTCGGGTCGCTGCTGGTGCGCGCCGGGCGCGATCCGTCGGTGCTGGTCGGCGGCGTCGCGCTCGACTTCGACGGGCCGTTCCGCGAAGGCCGGGGCCCGCACTTCGTCGTCGAAGGCGACGAGTACGACACCGCGTTCTTCGACAAGACGCCGAAGTTCTGGCACTACCACCCGCGCACGCTCTTGTTGACGTCGGTCGAGTTCGACCACGCCGACATCTACCGCGACCTCGACCACGTCAAGGACGTGTTCCGCACGCTGGTGCGCGAGATGCCCGCCGACGGAACGATCGTCGCCGCGCTCGACGACGCCGACGTCTGCGACGTGCTCGGCGGCGCACGCTGCAAGGTGATCGGCTACGGCGTGGACGACGGCGAGCACGGCTTCCGCGCGCTCGACCTCGAAGCGGGGCCGCAGGGCACGCGCTTCCGCGTCGTGCGAGACGAACACGACGTCGCGACGGCGATCGTCCCGATGTACGGCCGCCACAACGTCGCGAACGCGCTCGGCGCGATCGCGGTCGCGGTGGCGCTCGGTGTCCCCGCGCAGGAAGCCGCGGACGCGTTGGCCGGCTTCCGCGGCGTGCGACGGCGGCAGGAAGTGCGTGGCACCGAACGCGGCGTCACGGTGCTCGACGACTTCGCGCACCACCCGACCGCCGTGCGCGAGACGATCGCCGCGATGCGCATGCGGTATCCGGACCGCCGCATCGTCGCCGTGCTCGAACCGCGCTCGAACACCAGCCGCCGCGCGCTCTTCCAGCACGATTTCATCGACGCGCTGCTCGGCGCCGACCGCAGCGTCGTCGCGATCGTCCCGCACGAGCCGATCTACAGCGCGACGGGCGAAGTCACCCAGTACCTCGACGCGGAGCGCATCGCGGCGTCGCTGCGCGAAGCCGATCGCGACGCGGTCGCGCTCGAAGGGGCCGACGCGATCGTCGATCATCTCGCCGCGACGTCCGTGAGCGGCGACGTCGTGCTCGTCATGAGCAACGGCGACTTCGGCGGCGTCTGGGGCAAGCTGCTCGCGAAGTTGCGCGAAGCCCGTTGAGCCGCTCAGCGCTTCAGCGGCTCGAGGCGCAGCGAGAGGATCGCGTCGTAGGGGAGCTTCTTGCCCATCGCGGTCGGCGTCTTCTCGAGCGGCGCCAACTCCTGCGTCTTGCCGACCTCTCCCACCAGCACCTTCTCGACGGATCCCGCGCGCGCGCGGATGCCGAAGCGGGCGAAGGTCGGGATCAGCGGGGCGAGCACCCGACGCGTGTCGAGGATCGAGGCGACCGCCGGATTGTCCTTCGTCCGCCGACCGCGGCCCTTCTTCTGCTCCCACACGGGCGAGCGCAGCGCGGCGTCGGCCAGCGCCTTCGAGAGCCACGGATATTGGACGATGCGGCCGAGCTCGAGCGTCGCGCGATCGAGCTTCATGCGGCCGTCCGGGAATGCTTCGCGGAGTAGCGCCGTCAGCGCCGCCGAGGTGTCGGTGAGCGAGAGCGGACAGCCGGGACGCAAGCGCATCGACTGGCCGCCGTCGGCGATCTCGTGGGTCGTTTCGCACGCCTCCGCCTGCGCTTCGGCGAAAGCCGGCCGCGCGACGAGCGCGGCGACGACGCAGAACGACGGGACGGCGATGGTTCGGATCCAGCGGGAACGGGCGCGCGCGGTCACGACTTCCTCCTCGGCGCCGGACGTTACCCGAGTTCGGCGGCTATCGTTCCGCGCCATGCGATGCGCCGCGCTCCTGCTCGCGATCGTTCTCGCGCTCGCAGCTCCGCCGGTGCGTGCCGACGCGGCGCGGGCCGTGATCCTGATCTCGTTCGACGGCACGACGCCGGCGATGGCGGAGTCGCTGCCCGTCTTCGAGCGCATGGCGAAGGAGGGCGCCTGGGCGGAGCGTCTCGTTCCGGCGTTTCCGTCGAACACCTTCCCGAACCACGTGACCTTCGTGACCGGCGTCTCGCCCGACCGGCACGGCATCGTGAACAACAGCTTCCACGATCCGGTGCGTGGCACCTTCGACTACGCGGCCGATCCGACCTGGCTCGAGGCGGAGCCGATCTGGTCGATCGCCGCGCGCGCCGGCGTCGTGTCGGCGTCGTATCACTGGGTCGGATCCGAGGGCGCCTGGACGAGCGGACTCGGGCCGCGCCACTGGAAGCCGTTCGACGCGCGCGTGCCCGAGTCGCTGAAGGTCGATCAGATCCTCGCGTGGTTGGACCTTCCCGATCCCGCCGAGCGCCCGCGCCTCGTCACCGCCTGGTTCCACGGCGCGGACGGCGTGGCGCATCGCTTCGGTCCCGAGCATCCCGCCGTGGCGGCGAGCCTCGAACGGCAGGGCGGCGAGCTCGAACGATTGCTCGAAGGGATCGCCGCGCGCGGTCTCGCGGACTCGACGACGCTCGTCGTCGTGTCGGATCACGGCATGGTGGACACGCGGCGCCGTGTCGATCTCACGCGCGCGCTCGCCGATGCGGGCGCCGGCGCGCGCGTGATCGGCGGCGGTGGCTTCGCACAGGTCGCGCTGATCGGCGCTGCGGATCGCGAGGCGCGCGTCCGGCGCGTGCTCGAAGTCGCGGCGCGTCTCGAACTCGAGGCGTGGCCGCGCGACGCCGTGCCGCCGCCCTGGTCGGCTGCGAATCCGCGCTTCGGCGACGTCGTCGTCGTCGCGCCGCTCGGCGTGCAGATCACGCGACTCGGGTTCTGGGCGCGCGCGCTCGGCCGCGTCGGTCTGCACCGCTCGTCGCTGCGCGGCATCCACGGGCATCGGCCGGAGCTGCCGGAGATGAGCGCGTTCTTCGCGGCGATCGGGCCGGGCGTCGCGCCGGGCGCTCGGCCGCGGACGGTGCGGGCGATCGACGTAGCGCCTACCGTGCTGTCGCTGCTCGGCATTCCGATTCCCGACTCGATGGAGGGCCAGCCGATTCCGCTCACCGCCGGTGTCACCGAATGACCGATCGCGCGCGACGCTTCGCCTGCGCGGCGCTGCTGCTCGCCTTCGCGCTCGGTGCGGACGAGGGCGGCAAGAAGCAGGAGAAGGGCGCGGCGAAGGAGGCTGCGGCGCCCGACACCTGGTACGCGCAGCTCTTCACCCACGGCGACACGATCGTGCGCGTGGATCACACCTGGTCGAAGGGCCGCAAGCTGCGCTCGGAGCTGGTGGTGCAGGGCCGTTCGTTCCTGACTCTCGTCAACGGCGATCGCTACATCATCGTCGACCAGACCGGCGGCACCGGCATCGCGATCCGCCGCGCGCCCGAGGCGATCGCGCTCGACGCGAAGCGGCCGAACGAGCGCCCCTTCGGCCGCGAGGCCGAGGGCCTGATCGCGAAGGGCGCCGAACTCGTGCGCTCCGACAGCCTCAACGGCCGGCCCTGCCGCGTGTATCGCAAGACCGACGAGGTCGGCAAGCGCGAGATCTGGGTGACCGACGACAAGCAGAAGCTCCCGCTGCGCGTCGAGTTCTCGACGCGCGACGCCGGCGCGCGCACCGTCACCGACTTCATCGAGTGGCTGTCGGGCGTCGATCTGCCCGACGCCTTCTTCGAGCCGGATCCGCGCGTTGCGCTCGAAACGATCGAGTACGCCGACTACGTCGAGCGCAGCAAGGAGGAACCGGTGGGCCCGGCGCCCGTACTCTTCGCGCCGCTCCTGCACGGGAAGTAGCGATGGAGCCGCGGATCACCCTCGAAGAGCTGCGCGAGGTGTTCCTCTCGGCCGAGGAATCGCAGGCGGCGCGCGTCGTCGCGATCCTCTTCAGTCTCGGCCTCGCTGCGATCGTGCTCGTGCTGGTTCGGCGAAGATCGCTGCGCGAGGAGTACACGCCGATCTGGCTGGCCGTCGCCGCCGGACTGCTCCTCGTGTCGCTGCGCTTCGACGTGCTGAAGGCGATCACGCGTGCGATCGGCGCGTGGACGCCGAGTTCGACGCTCTTCTTCCTCGGCGAAGTGTTCCTGCTCGCGATCTGCCTGAACTTCGCGGTGCGCCTCTCGCGCGCGAGCGTGCAGATCAAGAACCTCGGCCAGGAAGTGGCGATCCTGCGCGCGCGCCTCGACGAGGCGGACGCCCGCCGCCCGGAAGCGCCGCCGCGCGTCTCGTGAACCCGGCCGCGCGCGCCTTCGCGGCGGTGGCCCTCGTCGCGGGATTCGCGATCGCGATCGTGATGCCGCCCGGCGCGGCGCCCGACGAGACGCGGCATCTCTCGCGCGTCGTGCTGATGAGCGAAGGCGATTTCGGCGTGCCGGGCCTCGCGCCGCCGCGCAGCACGATCCCGAAGAGCATCGGCGTGTTGTACCGGACCGTGAACGGCGAGGCGTGGCCCGCGCCACCGCCGGCGCGTTCGGTGCGCGAGATGGCCGCCTTCCTGCGCCAGCCGCTCGAGCCGGAGCGTCGCGTCTTCGTCGGCAACGCCGGCACGTATCCGCCTTTCGTGTATGCGCCGCATCTCGTCGGCGTAGCGCCCATGCGCTGGCTCGGCCTCGCGCCCGCCGCGATGATCTACGCGGGCCGCTTGGTGAGCGTGTTCGCGTGGGTCGCGCTGACCGCGCTCGCGATCCAGATCGCGCCCGCGCGGCAGTGGACGCTGGCGCTGCTCGCGCTGACACCGATGGCCGTCGCAGGCGCCGCCTCGATCTCGGCCGATGCGATGACGAACGCGGCGGCGCTGCTCTTCGCCGCATGCCTCGCGCGGAGCGCCGTGCGCGACGGCGCGATCGCGCCGCGCGAGAAGCTCGAGTTGCTCGCCGGGGCGCTGCTGCTCGCCTTCGTGAAGCCCGGCTACTGGCCGCTCGCGCTCGGTGCGCTCGCGATCCCGCCGGTGCGCTGCGGCGGGCGCGCGAGGCACCTCGGTCTCGCGGCGGCGATCGCGGCGGCGGTCGTCGTTCCGTCGCTCGCGTGGCTCGCGTTCGCGCAGACCAACCGGCCCACCGCGCCGATTCCCGGCTCGGATCCCGTCGGTCAGCTCCGCTTCGTGCTCGGCGATCCGCTCGGCTTCGCGGCGATCCTCGCGCGCACGCTCGCGCAGGGCTGTGTCGGCTACTGGCGGACCTTCGTCGGCGAACTCGGTCCGCTGCTCGTGAAGCTGCCGGCGTTCGTCTACGTGCTCTGGCTTCCCGCGCTCGCGCTGACGCTCGCCGCCGACGGCCCATCCGCGCGACTCTCGCGCGCAGGACGCGGCTGGTTCGCGGCGGGTGCGGCGCTCTCGATCGGCGCGATGTTCGGGATGGCGTATCTCGGCTGGAACCCCGTCGGCGCCCCGATCGTCCAGGGCGTGCAGGGCCGCTACTGGGCGCCCGCGCTGCCGCTGCTGGCGTTCGCGCTGCCCGCGTGGCCGCGACCGCTGCCGACGGCCGCGCGCCAGGCGCTGCTCGTCTTCTCCGTTGCGAGCCTCGCGCTCGCGATCGCCGGGATCTTCTCGGTCTACTACCGCCTCTGAAAGTACGGGCGCCGCTCGCGGTCCCGTGAGGAACCGGAGCGGCGCGATTGATCCGGGGAGGAGTGCGTCGGCGAGGCCGGGGCGGATCGCGCGAAGCAGCGAACGCCGCCGTCACGTCAGGCGATCCCGCTGCGGTGCATCACGCGCGCGACCTCGAGGAGCGCCGCTCCTTCCTCGCGCGAGATCTTGCCGAAGCCGAGCCATCCGCCGCTGGCTTCCGCGACTTCTCGCGTGCGCGTCCGCAGCCATTCGGCGCGGATGCGGCCGAGGTCCTTGCTCTCGCTGCGCGCCGTCGCTTCGAGGTAGCGCCGCCAGGCGTCGAGGAGATCGTCGCTCGGCCGCTTCGTGAGCCACTCGCGGAGCAGCGCGTGCGCCGGATGTCCGGCGGGAATGCCGTCGCCTTCCGCGATGCGCAGGAGCGCGTCGCGCTCCTCGGGCTGCACCGCGCCGTCGGCCCATGCGACGAAGACGAGCGGCGTCCACTCGATCGCAGGCAGCGAAGCGTTCGTGAGGCCCGCGGCGACCATTGCGTCGACCGCGACGTCGTCGTCGACGCCGCACTCGCGTGCGAGTTCGGCGCGCGACCGGATCGCCTCGGCGGTGCGCTTGCGATCTGCCTCGAGCCGGCTGAAGTAGCGTTCTTCCTGGGATCGGGTGCGGTCGGTGAGAGCGTTGGCGTCCATGTTCGGGCTCCTGTTGCGGCGACTCGGCGCCGTGTCAGGAACCAGCATCGACCGAGTCCGCGCGGAAGGCCAATAGATAAATCGCGCGGAAGAGTTCGGCGGCGCCGATCGGAGCGGGACGCTGCGCTCGCTTCAGCCCTTCCAGATGATGTTGGCGTCGGCGATCTTCGGCGTCGATTCCGAAAGCACCGCGAGTTTGCGCACGAGCTTCTCGGCGATCTCGCGCAGCGCGATGGCCGGCGGCGAGTCCGGCGCATACGCCAGGATCGGTTTGCCGATGTCGCCGCCCTCGACCACGCGCGCGTCGATCGGGACTTCGCCGAGGAAGTCGACGCCGAGCTCCTTCGCGACGCGCGCGCCGCCGCCCTTGCCGAAGATCCAGTACTTGCGATCCGGCAGATCGGGCGGGACGAAGTACGACATGTTCTCGACGATGCCGAGCACCGGCACCGAAACCTTCTCGAACATCGCGAGGCCCTTGCGCGCGTCGACGAGCGAGAGGTCGTTGGCGGTGGTCACGATCACCGCACCGGCGAGCGGCGCCTGCTGCGTCAGCGTGAGCGCGGCGTCGCCGGTGCCGGGCGGCATGTCGACGACGAGGTAGTCGAGCTCGCCCCACTCGACGTCGGTCAGGAACTGGCGGATCAGCCCGTGCACCATCGGTCCGCGCCAGATCACGGGCGAGGAGTCGTCGACGAAGAAGCCCATCGACATCAGCTTCAGCCCGTAGCCCTGATGCGGGAGGATGCGTTTCTCGCGCGTCTGCGGCCGGCCGGTGACGCCGGTCAAGAGCGGCAGCGAAGGGCCGTACACGTCGGCGTCCATCAATCCGACGCGCGCGCCCATTTCGCGCAGGGCCAGCGCGAGGTTCACCGCGACGGTGCTCTTGCCGACGCCGCCCTTGCCCGACGCGACGGCGATCACGTTCTTGACGCCCGGCAGGATCTCGCCCTGCGGCTGCTGCGCGGCCGCGCCCTTCGAGCCGCGCGTGTTCGAGGTCATCGTGACGGCGACCTCGGCCACGCCCGGCACTGCGCCGACGCGTTCGCGCGCCGCCCTTTCGAATTCCGCCTTCACCGGACATGCGGGCGTCGTCAGCTCGATGTCGAATGCGACGCGCGCACCGTCGATGCGCAGGTTCTTGATGAAGCCGAGGTCGACGATGCTGCGGCCGAAATCGGGGTCGATGATCGGACGCAGCGCCGCGAGGACGTCTTGTTCGGTGATGGGGGCCATGCCGCGATTCTAGCGGCGGCTCGTTGCGGCGCCGGGCGCCGGCGGGCATATTGCCGCCTCGTTTCGAGAGGAGAAAGCATGAACGCAGCCACTGTCCGCGTGCGCACGGCGCCCCTCTCGATCTCCCGCATCGCTCGCTAGCGGCATTCCACCAGAGCTCTGCGGCCTCGTGAGGGGCATCGCGCCTCGCTCGTTGCGAGGCGCGGCGACTCACGTGTGCCGCTGGAGTGATGGGACATTCGAAGTGGAAGGGCTATCGGCGCGGTAGCCAGAGCTTCAATTGCCGGCGCTGCGGGATCGAAGTCCCGCTGCAGGCGCCGGGCACGCAGCACCGCAACCACTGTCCCCAGTGCTTGTGGAGCATCCACGTGGACGATCGACCCGGCGACCGCGCGTCGGAGTGTCGCGGCGGCATGGAGCCGATCGCGGTGTGGGTGCGGCCCGACCAGGAGTGGGCGCTGGTACACCGCTGCGGGACGTGTCACGCCTTGCGCGTGAACCGCATCGCAGGCGACGACAACGCGCTCGTGCTGATGTCGATCGCGGCGCGGCCGATGGCGACGCCGCCGTTTCCGTTGGATCGCGTGCCGCGGTAGAGCGAGATCGGGGCGGCGAATGCCGCCCCGATCTCGCGTCACCAGACGGCGATGGCGCGGGACCAGTAGAAGACCTGGGCGTTCGGCTGGAGGGCGGCGTCGCCGCGGGCGAGGAAGTTGCTCGCGATGCTGCGCTTCTGCTCGCAGGCGAAGTCGCCGGGAGCGCAAGCCGCCGCGGCGATCTCGCGCACGGCCGTCGCGCGCACTGCGTTCGAGAAGCGCTCGTAGATCGGCCCGAGCGCCGCGATCGGATGCGCCGGCATGCGCAGGCTCCACTCGATGCCGGGCAGCCGCTGCGCCGTCCGGAAGTCGTTGCTCGCGGCGATCTGCGCCAGCGCCTGGTCGATCAGCAGATCGCGACAGCAGCCCTCGAGGAAGAACGCGTCCTGGGCGGGCAGCGTCGGGATCAGCGCCGCGACGGCCGTCTGGATTCCTTCGAGCTCCCAGCCGAGCGCCGCCAGCGGATCGACCGCTCCCGCGACGTTCGACACGCCGGAAGAACCGTTCTTGGTGTTGCGGCGATCGCGGCCGAAGCCGGCCCACGGCAGCGCGGCCTCGGTGGCGGGCGCGGGCGTGTCCCACACGAAGAGGTTGCCCTCGCGCGTCACCGCGACGATCTCGATCTGGCCGTCGCCGTCGACGTCGCCCGGCGTCGGCGACGAGAGGTGCCAGCCGTGCGTGAACTTCGGCCAACCGGCGGGCGTCGCGCCGCTCGCGGTGTAGGCGCGCACCAGATACGCGCCGCTGCCGTTCACGACGTCGGCCACGCCGTCACCGTCCACGTCGGCGATGGCCGGGCTGCCGATGAACTGCATGTCGTCCATCACGCGCGGGAATGCGGGCAGCAGGGCACCGCCGCGCGGATCCCACGCGGTGAGCTGATGGTGCGCGAAGATGCCGTCCTCGACGAACGAATCCGCGTCGGAGAGCTGACCCTGCTGCGCGGGTGCGACGACGTCGAGCAGCTTGCGCAGGCCGCCGGTCGGCGCGACGTACTCGGGCAGCCCGTCGCCCGTGATGTCGCCGAACGCGCCCGAGCCGAGCGCGCCGAAGAACGGCGCGTCGGGCGATCCCGCCGTCGCCGGTACGCGCGGGAAGCCGGGGCGCGGGAAGTCGATCGCGAGCACGCGCGGCCGGCCGTTGGTGGCGTTGCCGAGCGACGGCGTGCCGTCGGGGTTCAGCAGCAGCACCGGACCGATCGCGCCGAAGATCGCGACGCGCACCGAGCCGTCGGCGCCGATGTCGGTGATTGCCGGCGATCCGGGCGTGCCCGTGCCGACCGTCGGCAGCACGCCGGGCGTGAGCAGCGGCACCCCGACCGGCCAGCCCGTGACGAACGGCCCTCCCGGTGCGTCGTTGCCGTCGGGCTTCACCGCGTAGACGCGGCCCTGCGTGTCGAGCGAGAAGTCGTCCACGTCCACGCTGGCGAGCAGCTGGGCGAGCGCGTTGAAGACGTTCGACTCGATCGCGAAGCCGTTCGGCTCGTCGCCGTACTCCTCGTTGGTCGAGACCACGATCTCGGGGCGGCCGTCGCCGTCGAGATCGCCGACCGCCGGTGAGGAGAGGCTCTTGGCGGCGCGCGAGCGTGCGTCGACGCCGGCGAGCGGCGTCGCCCGGCCCGTCGCCGCGTCGATCGAGACTTTCGAGCGGTCCGCGAGGCGCACCGGGAAGCCCGACACCGGCGAGCCGTCGGCGTGCCACGCGTAGAGATTGCCGTCGAGGCCACTCGCGAGGATCTCGAGCGCGGGATCTTCGCCGGGGGCGTCGAGGTCTGCGAGCACC
>JALOQG010000221.1 GCA_025453505.1 Myxococcota bacterium
GACCTCGTCGCGCGCTACGTCCTACCCGCGATCGCGCACGCGCCTCTGTCGTGAGGGCTCGGCCGGCGACCGACTCGATCGGTCGCGCATCGAGCGCGACCGATCGAGCATCGATTGCCAAGCTTCCCCTGCGAGCCTGATGGGCCTCGCTCGGCTTCGGCTCGCTGCGCGCTCCGCCGCCGAGGACGGCGGCTCCGCTTGCAGGGGCTGTACCTCGTTCGCAGCAGGGCGCTACGGAGCCGGCGTCGCGTTGGACGCGGGCGGCGCCTTCACGATCTCGAGCAGCTCGACGTCGAACGCGAGCGCGGCGCCGCCCTTGATCTTCGGCGGCGCGCCCCGGTCACCGTACGCGATCTCGGACGGGCAGGTGATGTGCGCCTTCTCGCCGACCTTCATGGTCTGGACGGCCTCGGTCCAGCACGGGATCACGCGATCGAGCGGGAACTCGGCGGGCTCGCCGCGGTCGACCGAGGAATCGAAGACGCTGCCATCGCGCAAGGTGCCGTGGTAGTGAACCTTGACGGTGTCGCTCGCGGCAGGCGAAGCACCGCTGCCTTGCTTGACGATGCGCTTCACGAGGCCCGAGGGCGTCTTCGTTGCGCCCTCCGCGGCGGCCTCCTTGGCGAGGAACTCGGCCGACGCCGTCTTCTCGACCTCGGCGACCTGCGTCGCACGCGTCTGACCGAGCTGCGCGATCTTCGGCGCGAACACCTGCTCGTCGACCTTCGAAGGCGTGCCTTCCATGGCGTCGCGCAGACCGGCGATCAGCACTTCGAGCTCGTCGGGGCGGATCGCGAAGCGATCCAGGCTGCCCTTGAGCGTGTAGCCCATCGTGTAGAAGATCTTCTGGTCGTCGGTGTCGAGCTTCGGATCCGCCGCACGCGCGAGCGGGGCGCCGAGCAGCAGCGCGGCGACGAGAGCGATTCCAGTGAAACCAACGAGACGGCAAGGCGACATGGAGTACCTCCGGGCGGGGCAGAGTAGCCTTCGGCCCGCCGATCGCCCGTTGCCACGGCGGGACCTGTGTCGAAGAATGCGATGGGAGCATCCGATGAAAGCGCGCTCGCTCAGTCCCGCCGAAACCGCCGGATTGTTCCGGCCCGACGACACGCTCGCGGTGCCGCTCGGTCCCGGGCAGCCGACCGCGCTGCTGCACGCGCTCGGCGCACGCGACGACTGGAAGGGATTGCGCGTGCTCGGCGCGCTGCTGGTGGATCTCTTCCCGCTTTTCGCTCGCCCCGGCGTGCGGCTCTACTCGGGCTTCTACGGACCCGTCGAGCGCGCGCTCCTCCAGGCCGGACACGACGTGCATTTCGTGCCCGCCGACTTTCGCCGCTTCTCGCATCTCGCACGCCGCATGGCGCCGCGCGTGATGGCCGTCGCGGTCGCGCCGCCCGATGCCGAGGGACGCATGAGCCTCTCGCTGCATGCCGGCGCGGCCGTCGAGGAGCTGCACCGCTGCGGCCGTGATCCCGCTCGGCTCCTGATCGCCGAGGTCAATCCGCTCCTGCCCCGCACGCACGGGCTTCCGCCCGAGCATCCCCATGCGCTGCACGTGGACGAAGTGGACGTCGTCACGACCGGCGATCGGCCGGTGATCGCGCTGCCCGACATCCCCGCCGACGCCGCCGAGGAGCGCATCGCCGCGATCGCGCGCAGCTTCATCCCCGACGGCGCGACCTTGCAGACCGGAATCGGCGGCGTGCCGAATCACGTCGCGCAGCTGCTCGCGGAGGGATCCGGCGGCGACTACGGCATCCACTCGGAGATGTTCACCGATGGTTTGATGCAGCTGCACCGCGCGGGCAAGGTCAGCAATCGCAAGGGTGTGTACGACGGTTTCTCGGTCGCGACGTTCGCGATGGGCAGTCGCGCGCTCTACGACTGGCTCGACGGCAACGAGGAGGTCCGCTTCCTGCCGATCGAGTTCGTCAACGAGCCGGGCCTGATCGCCCGCAATCGCCGCATGATTTCGATCAACGGCGCGCTCTCCGTGGATCTCGGCGGGCAGGTCGTCGCCGACTGCATCGGCGGCCGGCAGCACTCGGGCATCGGCGGGCACGAGGACTTCGTGACCGGCGCCGGCTATTCGCCGGAGGGCCGTTCGCTGCTCTGCCTTCCGGCCACGGCTCGCACGCCGGAGGGCATCGTGTCGCGGATCGTCGCCGGGTTCGCGCCGGGCTCGCGCGTCACCACGCCGCGTCACCAGGTGGACGTCGTGATCACCGAGTTCGGCGCCGCGGAGCTGGCCGGTCTCAGCGTCGGCGACCGCGCCGCAGCGCTGACCGAGATCGCGCATCCGGCGGTCCGCGATGCGCTGCGCGCGGGCGTCGATCCGCTGCCGCCGATCTCGGACGCGTGAGTGGAAGAGGAGTATCCGGCGCGCGTCGCGCAGCTCGGCGGCGCCACGCTCGTCGCGCTCTCGGCGCTCGAAGTCGCAGAGCGGCGCCTGCATCCTCCGGAGTTCCCCGAGCTGCGGCGTGCGCTCTCGCTTTCGCGCGAGCGTCTCGAGCGGGCGCTCGAAGCGTTTCGCGCGGCGCAGCCGGACGACGCTGCGCTGCGCGACTTCCACGAGCACTTCGCGGCGGGCGCCACGCTCACGCTCGAAGCCCTCGCGCGCTTCGTCGATCCCGGACCGCCGCACGAGGCGGCCATGCGGATCCTCGGCGCGCTGGGCAGCCATCGCCGCGCGCAGGCCGTGCTGTATCCGCTGCGCGAGGTGTTGCCGGCGATCGGCCGCTGGTTCCTCGAAGCGCCGCTGCGCGAGGCCGACTCCGCGCGCAGTCGCGCCATCTCGGAGAGCGCGCCGCGCCGCGATTTCGAGGTCGGCCACTTCGAGGCACCCGCGGCGCAGGCGGATCGCGGAGGGTTCTCGCTCTACGTGCCCGAGTGGTGGGACGGCGCTTCGCCGTGGCCACTCGTCGTCGCGCTGCACGGCGGATCCGGACACGGCCGCGAGTTTCTCTGGACGTGGCTGCGCGAGGCGCGCAGCCGGGGATTCGTGCTGCTCTCGCCGACGTCGCTCGGTCCGACCTGGTCGCTCGACGCGCCGGGCGTGGACGCCGCGCGGCTCGCGTCGATGGTGGACTTCGTCGCGGCGCGCTGGCCGATCGATCGCACACGCGTGCTGCTGACCGGGCTCTCGGACGGCGCCACCTTCACGCTGCTCGCGGGTCTGCTCGAAGGCGCGCCCTACGCCGCGCTCGCACCCGTCTCGGGCGTGCTCCACCCGATGAGCTTCGGGCTCGGCAATCTCGGGCGGGCGGCCGGGCGGCGCATCTACCAGGTGCACGGTGCGCTCGACTGGCTCTTCCCGGTCGCGCTCGCGCGACTCGCGCGGGACGAACTCCAACGGGCCGGCGCCGCACTCGTGTACCGCGAGATCGAGGATCTCTCGCACACGTATCCGCGCGAAGAGAACGCCGCGATCCTCGAGTGGTTCGATCCGGCGCTCAGGCTTCCTTGAGGAGCGTCTCGAGTTCCGCGAGGTCGCCGATCGTCCAGGTGGGACGCGGACCGGCGTAGCGCGCGAGCGCGCCCGCCGGGTCCGAGACGCAGCGCGTGATCCACGCGGTGCGCATGCCGAGGGCGGCGGCACCGGCGACGTCGGCGTCTAGGTTGTCGCCGACGTGCACGACCTCCGCGGCGCGGGCGCCGAGCGCGTCGAGTACGGACTGGAAGATCTCGGGCCGCGGCTTGCGCAGGCCGTGATCGTGCGAGATCACGATCGCATCGAGGCGAGTCCGCAGGCCGGCCTCGTCGAGGATCGCCCGCGCCGTCGGCGAATGGCTGAAGTTCGAGCACAGCCCGATCCGGAAGCGCTCCTGCAGTCGCCCGAGCAGCGCGGCGTGGTGCGGAGGCGCACTCACCAGCCCGGCGAGCAAGCCCATGTGTACCTCGGTCAGGATCGCGGGCAGGGCGGGATCCCGGATCGCGAGCCGCTCGATCAGCTTCGCGAAGCGATCCTCGGTGGCGAACTCGCGTCCCTGCTCCCAGAACGTCTCCCGCCACTCGCGATCGACCTCGCGCAACGCCGTCGCGAAGGCGTCGAACCCGATCGGGTGTCGCGCGGCGAGAGCGGCGTGCAGGGCGCCGACCGTCGTGGGAATGCTGCGGCCCGCGATCTCGACGCGCGGCAGCGCGGTCATCGGAAGATCGACGAGCGTGTCGAAGAGATCGAAGGAGAGCGCGCGGACCTGCATGCCGCGAGATCGGATAGCATGCGCCCCGCGTGGCTGCGATCGAGCTCGATGCCGTTTCGAAACGCTGGGGCGACGCCGTCGCCGTCGCCGCGCTGAGTCTGCGGGTCGAATCGGGTTCGCTGCTCGCGCTCGTCGGCGGCTCGGGCTGCGGCAAGACGACGACGCTGCGCATGGTCAATCGCCTGATCGAGGCCGACGCCGGCGTGATCCGCATCGACGGCCGCGACGTGCGCGACGAGCCGGCGCCGCAGCTGCGCCGCCGCATCGGCTACTGCTTCCAGCAGATCGGGCTCTTCCCGCACCTGTCGGTGGCGGACAACGTCGCGCTGACGCCGCGGCTGCTCGGCTGGGACGCGGCCCGCATCGCGCGTCGCGTGGACGAGCTGCTGGCGCTCGTCGAGCTCGAGCCGCGCGCGTTCCGGGATCGTGCGCCCGCGGCGCTCTCGGGCGGACAGCAGCAGCGCGTCGCGATCGCGCGCGCGCTGGCCGCCGAGCCCGCGGTGCTGTTGATGGACGAGCCGTTCGGCGCGCTCGATCCGCTGACCCGCGACACATTGCAGGAGCGCTTCCAGGAGATCCGGCGCGTCCTCGGCGTGACGACGCTCTTCGTCACGCACGATCTCGCCGAGGCGCTGTGCCTGGCCGACCAGATCGCCGTGCTCGAGCGCGGGCGCCTCGTGCAGAGCGGGACGCCGGCCGAGCTGCTGCGCAATCCCGCAACCGAGGGCGTCGCACGCATGGTCGCGACGCCGCGCCGCCAGGCCGCGCGTGTCGATGCATTGCTCGCCACGGCGGAGCGCGGCGCGTGAGCGATCTGTGGGCGCTCTTCCCGGCGTACTTCGCCGCCCACGTCGAGCTCTCGCTCGCGGCGCTCGCGCTGGCCACTGCGATCGCGGTGCCCCTCGGCGTCGTCGCGGCGCAGCGGCCCCGTCTCGGTGGCGCGCTGCTCGGCACCGCGGGCGTGATCCAGACGATACCGGGTCTCGCGCTGCTCGCGCTGATGGTCCCGCTCTTCGCGGCGATCGGGGTCTTCACGGCGCGTCACTTCGGG
>JALOQG010000222.1 GCA_025453505.1 Myxococcota bacterium
GCACGAGGCGCGTCGCCGGGGTTCGACGCTTCACCATGGCGCACGCATCGGAGGCCGACGGCTTCGGCTTGGTGATCGCGCGCACCATGTGCAGGTGGCGCGCAGCCGTGCGGGCGGCGCGCGCCGGCACAGGAACCGGCAAGTGGCCGGCAATCCACACGCAACGAATGCGCATCTCCCCCCCCGAACCGCGCACTCTACGCGAGGTCGAGGGGGATGCCACTCGTGGTGTCAGGGACTCGTAACGTGGCCTCGAAGCCGCCGCGCAGCGACGCGCGCGAGGAAGAGCGGGTTGCCGACGAGATAGCGCCCGCTCTTCCGAGGCTGGCGCACGAGCAGGTGCATCCACTCGAAGCCGATGCGGCGAAGCCAGGCGGGCGCGCGGTCGAGATCGCCGGACCAGTACGCGAAGAGTCCGCCGATCGCGAGACAGACCGGGATGCGGAGCCGATCGCGGTGGGACGCGATCCAGCGCTCCTGCGCCGGATTGCCCATTCCGACGAGCAGCAGGTGCGGAGCCAGGTCGTTCAGTCGTTCGACCAGCCGGCGATCCGACGCCTCGTCGAGATAGCCGTGATGCCGGCCTGCGAGTTCCCAGCCCGAGAAGCGCTCGCGGGCGAAGACGGCGGCGCCCTCGTTCATCTCCTCGGTCCCACCGAGCAGGAAGTAGCGGTGGCCGCGTCCGGCGAATGCGTCGAAGAAGCGCGGCACGAAGTCGGTGCCGTTGACGTTGTCGGAGAGCCGCACGCCGTGGAGCGCGCGCGCCGCCCAGCGCACGCCGGTGCCGTCGCCGTAGACGACGTCCGCGCCGCGCAGGATCTCGCGATACGCCGGATCGGAGCAGGCGAGGTTCAGCGTGCTCGCGTTGACGAAGTAGACCGCGTGCGTGCGGCGCGCGGGATCGTCCAGCCACGCGCCGACGTGCGCGAGAGCGTCTCCCATCCGGCAGTCTTCGATGGGAACGTCGAGGATCTCGAGCCGCCTGCGCGTCAGGAGCTCCGTGCCTCCAGCGGCGTGGCGGACAGCGTCGCCGCGGTGAACACCCAGCCGTCGCGATGCAGGAAGCGTCCCTCCGGCGTGCGTCCGCCGGGCAGGCGCGCGCGCAGCGCCTCGTCGACGCCACAGCGGAAGCGGCCCGTCGCCCAGTCCACGTCGATCTCGACCGCCTGGAATCCGAGCACCTCGCGCAGCAGCGGGAAGACGCTCTTGTAGAACGCCTCCTTGGCGCTGAAGAGCAGGCGGACCGTGTGGCCGCGCAGCGCCGTCGGGCGCGCCGCGACCACACCGGCGAGCTCGTCCGGCGTGCAGATCCGCCGCCACAGCGCGGTCTCGAGCGGCTGGTCCGGCTCGACGTCGACGCCGAGTCCCGCGAGCGCGCTCACCGGTGCGACCGCGACGAAGCACAGGTCGTCGCAGTGTGAGATCGATCCCACGATGCCCGCGGGCCACGCGGGCGTGCGATCCGCGCTGCGCGGGATCGCGACCGGCGGATGCCCGAGCTCGGCGAGCAGGGTGCGCGCGCAGCGCCGTCCGCTCGCGAACTCGCGCTGGCGTCGCGGGATGGCGCGCTCGACTGCGCTCCGCTCCGCGTCGAAGAGGTTCGAGAGATCGGCATCGAGCGGCGCGGTCGCCGCGCGCACCGGCGCGGGGAGCAGATCGCCGACTCGCGCGTCGCGCAACGCGGGCGCGCGCGCGGCGCTCACGCCGCCGGCTCCTCGGGCTTGGTCTGCTGCGCGTCGGCCAGCGCCGCGCGCACGCGCGACGCGAGGACGCGCACGCTCGGCTCGAGCACCATCGAGTCGTGATCGCCCTGCACGACCTGCACGTCGATCCCGCCCGCGATCCACGGCTGCCAGAAGTTCTGGTGGTCGATGAGCTCGCGCTTCGAGTTCGCGATGCGTCCGTCTCCGAGCGGATGCGCCTCGTCGAGCGGCGGGCGGAACAGCATCACCTTCCCGGGATACGGCCGCATCTGGTAGTGCTGCAGCGCTTCGCGGAACGCGGCTTCGATCTGGTCGGAGCGGAACTCGGCGGGTGTGCGCTCCACGTTCGGCGGATCGAGCCGGCGCTGGCGTTTCTCGAGCTCCCAGCGCACGCGGTTGCGCACCCAGTCGCGGAGGTAGCGCACACCGCCGCGCTGCAGGCGCTGGAGCTGGATCTTCGCGCGATCCGCGCGCGTCGGTTCGGGTCCGCGCGGCGGCGAGGAGTCGAGCAGGATCAGGCACGCCACCTCCTCGCCCTGCGCGAGGAGCTGCTGCGCCATCTCGAATGCGGTGATGCCGCCGCCCGAGAAGCCGCCCAGCAGATACGGTCCTTCGGGCTGCACGGTTCGCAGCTCACGGAGGTAGTCCTCCGCCATCTCCTCGAAGCGGCGATGCGGCTCGTCGTCTCCGTAGAGGCCCTTGGCCTGCACGGCGTAGACCGGCTGATCGTTGCCGAGCTGCGCGGCGAGGTGACGCAGATTCAGGACGTTGCCGAACATGCCGGCGACCAGGAAGAAGGGCAGCTTGCGAGAGCCCTCGACGCGGTTCATCGGCACCAGGAAGCGGTACTTCGGGCCGCGCGAGATCGGCGTTCCCGCGGCGACGGCGCCGAGCTCGGGTCGCAACAGCTCGGCGCACTTCGCGACCGTCGGCGCGTCGAAGAGCACCGAGATCGGATACTCGATGCCCCAGAGCTTCTTGATCTTCGCGAACAGGCGCACGGCGATCAGCGAGTGGCCGCCGAGTTCGAAGAAGTCGTCGTGTACTCCCACGCGATCGACCCCGAGCAGCTCTTCGTAGAAGCCCACGAGCGTCTTCTCGATCTCGTCGCTCGGCGCCTGGTACTCGCTGGCGAGCTCGGGCCGCTCGAACTTGACGCTCGGCGTCTGCAGCTCGCTGGCGGAGGCGCGTTCGAGTCGTTCGCGCCACGGTCCCATTTCGATCGAGGACACGAGCACCGGGCCGCCGCTCTCGGCCGCGAGCATCCGCTCGAGCGCCTCGGCGCCTTCGTCCACGCGAATGCCGGCTTCGAAGGTCTCGAGGAAGACGCGCTCGGCGGGCGAGAGCGGCTGTCCGTGCGCGCCGCTGCTGCGCACAGTGCGCGCCGGCGGACGCGTTCCGCCGAAGCCGGCGGCGGGATCGAGCTTGCGCATCGCGTAGCCGTCGATCTCGACCAGGACTTCGCCGTGCTCGTCGCAGATCGTGACGTCGAAGGTCGCCACCTCGCGCACGAACGAGTTGCCGGCGCGCGAGCGAACGTGGCTGACGATGCTCGACGCGAGCGGCGCATGGACGCGCACGCGCTGGTAGCCGAGCGGCACGTAGAGAGCGGCCGTCGCGTCGTAGCCGTCGACGAGCGGCAGCGCGAAGCCCGTGGCGATGTCGAGCAGGGCCGGGTGCAGGCCCTGTTGCTCGACGTCGGCGGCGAACTCGGGCGCGAGCGCGAGGCGCGCGATCGCCTCGCCCTGGCCGAAGCCGACGCGCCGCAGCGTCGCCCAGCGCGGGCCGAAACGGAGCTGCGATCCCTGGGAGGGCGCGAGCGCCTCGCCCCGTGCTTCGCGCAGATCCCCGGTGCAGACCGCTTCGAGCGCCGTGATCGCGGGCGGACGCGCGGGATCCTCGCGCAGCGGCGTCAGCACGCCGCGCGCGTGGAGCGTCGCGTCGGGGCCGCTCTTCACCTCGAACTCGTAGCCGTCGTCGCGGCGCAGCACCTCGACAGAGACGCGGCGGCTCTCCGCCCCCGTCACGACGAGCGGCGCGAGGAATGCGACGTCGCGGATCTCGACCGGACGCTCGCCCGCGAGGTCGCGCCAGGCGGCGCGCGCGATCTCGAGGTACGCCGTGCCGGGCATCACCGCGACGCCTTCCGCGGTGCGGTGATCGTCGAGCACCCAGTGTGCGTCCGCCTGCAGCTCGGTGGTGTAGGTCCAGCGTTCCGGACCGTCGGCCACGCACTCGCCGAGCAGCGGATGGCCGGTGAGCCGGCTGGTCGCCGCGTCCTCCGTCTCGCCGCGCAGCCGCCGCGAGAGTCCGGCCGCCACGCCGACTTCGTTCCAGACGCCCCACTCGAGCGCGGTCGTGAACGGGCCGCCCCGCAGCTGCGCCTGCTGCGCGAACGCGTTCAGGTACGCGTTCGCCGCGACGTAGTCCACCTGGCCCGGCGGACCGAGCCGCGCGCTGGTGGAGGAGAAGAGCACGAAGAAGTCGATCGGCTCGTTCGCGATCAGTTGCGACAGCACGAGCGTGCCGTGGAGCTTGGTCGAGAAGACGCGCTCGACCGACTCCGGCGTCTTGGTCTGGATCAGGCCTTCCTCGAGCGAACCCGCTGCGTGCAGCACGCCATTCAGCGGCCCGAAGCGTTCCTTCGCGGCGCACAGCACTTCGCGCATGCGCTCGACGTCGGCGACGTCGGCCGCGGCCGTCCAGACGTCGCCGCCGTGCTTGCGGATCTCGCGGATCGCGGCGATGCGGCGGCTCGTGCGGTCGTTCGCGCCGTGCGTCGCGAGCCAGGCGTCCCACTGCTCCTCCGGGACGAGCGCGCTGCGACCGACCAGGACGAGCTTGGCGCGGTGCGTGCGTGCGAGGCGCTCGGCCAGCGAGAAGCCGATGCCGCCGAGACCGCCGGTCACGAGATACACGCCGCCTTCGCGCACTCGCGTGCGCTCGGCGTTCGCCGGGACGGCGGCGGGCTCGAGCGTTTCCTCGAAGCGATCGCCATCGCGATACGCGACGACGTCGGCGTCCGGCATCGCTGCGAGTTCCGCGAAGACCGGGTCGGCGACACTTCCGAGCGGCGCGGCGCCCTTGCGGCGTCGCCAGCGCGGCGGCTGGATCGCCGGAAGCGCGACGTCGATGCTCTGGCAGCGCACGCCCGCGAACTCGTGCGGGATCACGCGCACCGGACCGAGCAGCGTCGCCTTCTCGGGATGCGCGAGCGGCTCGCCCGCCACGCTCTGCATGCCGTTCGAGACGGCCGCGACGTGCGCGGGCAGCGCTTCGCCGCGATCGCCGAGCGCCTGCATCAGGAAGAGCAGGCTGTAGAAGCCGCACTCCTGGTTGCGGTGCAGGAAGCTCGAACCGGGCCGGAAGCTCTCGTCGGCTGTGACGGGCCAGAAGGTCGCGACGCGCTCCGGCAGCAGCCCGCTTTCGAAGAGCGCGGCGGCGAGCTGGTCGTAGCCGCCGCGACCGGCTTCGGGCGCGAGCGCGTACTCGTGGTCGCCGAAGCGATAGAAGGTGTCGCCCGGTCCCAGCCGTCGAGCGACGGAATGCGGGTGAGCGACTTCTCGGGCTCGACGTTCGCCAGTGCACTCCGACCCGGATCGATCCAGTAGGGCCGGTGCTCGAAGGGATACGTCGGCAGCGACACGCGCCGGCGTCGCCCTTCGCCGCGCAGCTTCGCGAACGAGACCGGAGCGCCCGCCATCCAGAGGCGGCCGAAGCTCGCGATCGCGTGGCGCCGATCGCAGACGGCATCGGTCGGCTTCGGCAGCGACGGGATGATCGCGCGCGCCTTGCCGGGCTGGATGCGCGCGAGCGAGCAGAGCGAGTGGCCGGGACCGACCTCGAGCAGCACGCGGTCGGGCTCGCGCAGGATCTCCGCGAGGCCCTCGGCGAAACGCACCGGCTGTCGGAAGTGACGCACCCAGTGGCGCGGATCGGTCGCCTCTTCGGGTCGCACCCACGTGCCGGTCGGGTTCGTCACGTACGGAATGCGAGGCGGAGAGAGCCGCATCTGGTGCACGCCGCGCGAGAACTCCTCGAGCACCGGATCGAGGTAGCGCGAGTGGGCGGCGGTGCAGACCGGGATCACGACGCATTCGACGTCGCGTTCCGCGGCGAGACGCTGCTTGAGCGCCTCGAGCCGTTCCAGCGGGCCCGATACGACGCACAGCGACGGGGCGTTCACGACGGCGAGATCGATCGCGTCGCCGATCACCTCGCGGACTTCGCTCTCCGGCAGCGGGATCGACATCATCGAGCCGCCCGCCGTGTCGAAGACCTGGCCGCGCAGCACGACCACGCGCAGCGCGTCTTCGAGCGACATGACGCCGGCGATGCAGGCGGCCGCGTACTCGCCCATGCTGTGGCCGATCAGCGCCGCCGGCTCGATGCCCCAGCTCATCCACGTGCGCGCCATCGCGTACTCGATCGCGAAGATCGCCGGGCACATGCGGGACGGGATGTCGAGTTGGCGGCGGGACTCGTCCTCGCCGCCCGGGTCCGGGTAGACGATCCGCGCGAGGTCGAAGTCGACGAGGCCCGCGACGAGTTCGAAGCATCGGTCCAGCTCGCGGCGGAACACGGGCTCGTGTTGGTAGAGCGAGCGCGCCATGTTCGGATGCTGGGCGCCGGCGCCGGTGAACAGGAACACGACGGGCGCGCGTCCGCTCTCGCGCTTCGCCGAGTGGACGCGCGACGCATCGCGATCCTCGAGCGCCTGCGCGGCTTCGGCGACGCTCGCGGCGGCGACCACACGGCGGTGATCGTGGCCCTCGCGGCCCTCCTGCAGGGTGAAGGCGACGTCCGCGAGCGACACCTCCGGATGTTCCCGCAGGTGCGCGACGAGGCGGCCCGTCAGCGCGTCGAGGGCGGTGGACGTCTTCGCGGAGAGCGGCACCAACTGCACGTCCCGCAGCGGCGGCGTCGACGGCGGGAGATCGGGCGCCTCTTCGAGCACGACGTGCGCGTTCGTTCCGCCGATGCCGAGCGAGGAGATGCCCGCGCGGCGCGGCGTCTCGCCGCGATCCCACGGCCGCAGCTCCGCGTTCACCACGAACGGGCTCGATGCGAAGTCGATCTCCGGGTTCGGCGCCTCGAAGTGCAGGCTCGGCGGGATCTCGCGGTGTTGCAGGGCCGAAGCGACCTTGATCACGCTGGCGACACCGGCCGCGGTGTCGAGATGGCCGATGTTGCTCTTCACCGAGCCGATCCGGCAGAACTGCTTGCGATCCGTGGTCTCGCGGAAGCCCTGTGTGAGCGCGGCGATCTCGATCGGATCGCCGACCAGCGTTCCCGTTCCGTGGGCTTCGACGTACTGGATCGTGTCCGCGCCGACGCCGGCCACGGCGAGCGCTTCGGCCACCGCCGCGGCGTGGCCACCGACGCTCGGTGCGAGGTAGCCGACCTTGCCGGCGCCGTCGTTGTTGACCGCCGAGCCGCGGATCACGGCGTGGATCTGGTCGCCGTCGTCCAACGCGTCCGCGAGCCGCCGCAGCACGACGATCCCGACACCGCTCGCGATCACGGTCCCGGCGGAGCGGTGGTCGAAGGCGCGGCAGTGGCCGTCGGGCGAGACCGGCTCGTTCTCGCGGTAGAAGTAACCCTGGCCGTGCGGCACGAGGATCGTCACGCCGCCGGCGAGCGCCATGTCGCACTCGCCCGAGAGCAGGCTCTGACACGCCGTGTGGATCGCGACGAGCGAAGTCGAACACGCGGACTGGATCGCGACGCTCGGGCCGCGCAGATCGAGCTTGTAGGAGACGGTGGACGAGAGGAAGTCGCGGTCGTTGCCGGTGTGCCGGAGCAGGAAGAGCCCGACGTTCTTCACCAGGTCCGGATTCGTGAGCAAGTTGTACGTGAAGTAGGCGTTCATGCCGCAGCCGGCGAAGACGCCGATCGAGCCGCCGAACGACTTCGGCGCGTGGCCCGCGTCCTCGAGCGCGGCGACGGCCGTCTCGAGGAAGTGCCGGTTTTGCGGATCCAGGATTCCCGCGTCCATCGGACTGAAGCCGAAGTAGCCGGCGTCGAAGCCCTTGACGTCGTCGAGCACGGCGGCGGCCTTGACGTAGCTCGGATCGCGCAGCCACGAGGCATCGGCGCCCGCTGCGAGCAGCTCTTCGTCCGAGAGCGCGCGGATCGACTCGACGCCGCCCCGAAGATTGCGCCAGTAGGCGGCGACGTCGCTGGCGCCCGGGAAGCGGCCCGCCATCCCGACGATGGCGATGGCGTTGTCGCCGCCCCGTTCGGCCTCGCTCACGCGTCGTCCTCCCCGGCTCCGTCGCGCCGCGCGCCGCCGCGCGCGCCGCGCCGGCGCGCGAGCGCCGACTTGCGCAGCTCGGCGCGATCCTGGCTCTGCTGGAGCGTCGGGCCGCCGCCGCCGGTGTCGCTCACGTACTCGGCGAGCGCGCGCACGGTCGGGAAGCGGAACAGATCCGTGATCGAGACGCGGCGCGGCAACACTTCACAGAGTCGGCGATGCGCCCGCACGGCGAGCAGGGAATGGCCGCCGAGATCGAAGAAGTTGTCCTCGGTGCCGACGCGATCGACCTGCAGCACCTCCTTCCAGATCGCCACGATCGCATTCTCGACGTCGTTCGACGGCGCGCGCGGCGCGTCCGCCGGCGCCGACGCCTGCGCCGCGCCCGCCGGCGCGGGCAGCGCCTTGCGGTCGATCTTGCGGTTGGGCGTCTGCGGGAACGCGTCGAGCCGCACGAAGTGCGCGGGCAGCATCGCCTCGGGCAGGCGCTCGCGCAGCGCTTCGCGCAGCTCCTTCGCGAGCACCGCGCCGTCCGACCAGGTGGGCGCGTGGGAGTCGCGCGGGATCACGTAGGCGACCAGGCGCACGTCGCCGGGCACGTCCTCGCGCGCGATCACCACCGCTTCGCGCACGCCCGCGTGCTCGGCCAGCGCCGCTTCGATCTCGCCGAGTTCGATGCGGTGGCCGCGGATCTTCACCTGGTGATCGATGCGGCCGAGGAACTCCATCACGCCGTCGGCGCGCCAGCGCGCGAGATCGCCGGTGCGATACAGGCGCGCACCCGGCGCCGCGCGGAAGGGGTCGGGCACGAAGCGTTCGGCCGTCAGCTCGGGCCGGTTCAGGTAGCCGCGCGTCACGCCGTCACCGCCGATGTAGAGCTCACCCGCGATGCCGACGGGCACCGGTTGGCGCGCTTCATCGAGCGTGTAGAGCTGGGTGTTCGCGATCGGACGGCCGATCGGGATCGACTCGCCGCCGCCTTCCACGCGATGCACCGAAGACCAGATCGTCGTCTCGGTGGGGCCGTACATGTTGAGGATCTCGATCGGGCCGAGGCTGCGGATCTGTGCGGCCAGCGCGGCGGGGAACGCCTCGCCGCCGATCATCCAGGCGCGCAGCGAACCGAGCGCCGGGCGCGCGTCCTCGTCGAGCACGAGCATCGACGCCAGCGAAGGCGTGCACTGCAGGTGCGTGACGCGATGCCGCGCGATCAGCTCGCCGACCGACGCCGGCGCGACCGCGGCCGCGCGCGGCTGCGCCAGCTCGCGCAACCGGTTCAGGTGTTCGAGATGCGCGAGCACGCGATCGACTTCGACGCCGAAGTCGATCAGGCACGCGATCTCGTCCACGCCGAGGCCCTTGAGTCGATCGACCATCGCCATGCAGCGTTCGGTCGTCCCGAAGAGCGCGCTGGTCTCGAAGTAGCGCTCGAAGGAGTACTCGAGCAGGCCTTCCATCTCCTCGGCGGAGAGGTCGTTCAGGTCGAGGTCCGCCGACGCCGTCCCGCCGTCCGCGCGCTTCTTGAACGCCGTCCAGGTGTTGGCGAAGTTGCGGATCAGGCCGACCGACGAGCCCAGGTAGTCCATCATCGGACGCCGAACGGTGTTGCGGACCGCTTCGTCGTCGTCGCCGACGAAGGTGTGAAGCATCAGCGTGACGTGGCCGGCGCCCGGATGGCCGGCCTGCTTCCACGCGTCGCGATAGATCTTCAGGCGCTCCGCCACCTCGTCGAGCGTCTGCCCGAGCAGGTGGGTCAGGATGTGCGCGCCCATTTCGCCGGCCTTGCGGAAGGTCTCGGGCGTGCCCGCGGCCGTCAGCCAGAACGGCAGCTCCGCCTGCACCGGCCGCGGCAGCGTCTTGACCTCGAAGAGATCGCCGTTCGGTCCCGGGAACGAGAGCGCCTCGCCGCGCCACAGGCGTCGCACCTGGTCGATGCCCTCGATGCCCTCGATCATCAAGCGCCGCGCGTCCTGGAACTTGTCGGGTCCGAGCACGAAGTCGCGCGGCTGCCAGCCGGACGCGAACGAGATGCCCACGCGTCCGCCCGAGATGGCGTCGACGAGCGCCCACTCCTCGGCGACGCGCGCGGGGTGGTGCAGCGGCATCACGACGCTGCCCGCGCGCAGCCCGATCTTCTTCGTGACTGTCGCGATCGCCGCCGAGGCGACGGACGGATTCGGATACAGGCCACCGAACGCGTGGAAGTGTCGCTCCGGCGTCCAGACCGCGGCGAAGTCGTGCGCGTCGGCGTATTTCGCGCCTTCGAGGAGCAACCGGTATTGATCGCGCCCGCCGGCCTCTTCGCTCGCGAAGTACATCAGGCTGAACTGGATCGCGCGGTCGGCGTGGCGGCCGATTGCTGCCTGCCCGACGGCGGCGCGCCGCTCGTCCTCGTAGAGCACGACGCGGAAGCCGCGCGCCAGCGTCCAGAACAGCTCGAGCACCGAGATGTCGAACGACAGACTGGTGACGGCGAGCCAGGTGCGGTCGCCGTCCTGCGGGATCTTCGCGTCCATGCCTGCGAAGAAGTTCACGACGTTGCGGTGCTCGACCATCACGCCCTTGGGCTTGCCGGTCGAGCCCGAGGTGTAGATGACGTACGCGAGGTGTGCGGGCGCCGCGCCCGAGACGGGGTTGGTGGCGGGTGCGTCGGTGAGCGTGTCGAGCACCGTGTCGAGCCGGACGACGCGCGCCCCGTGTCGCGGGAGATCCGCCACCAGCTGCGAGTGCGTCAGCAGTACCGGGACGTCCGAATCCTCGATCATGAACGCGATGCGGTCCTTCGGATACGCGGGGTCGAGCGGCACGTAGGCGCCCCCGGCCTTGTGCACCGCGAGCAGGCCGATCATCAGCTCGATGGAGCGTTCCGCGAACACGCCGACGCGCACGTCGGGTCCGACGCCGAGTCCGCGCAGGTGGTGCGCGAGCCGGTTGGCGCGCTCGTTCAACTCGCCGTAGCAGACGGACTGGTCGCGGAAGACGATCGCGGCGGCGTCGGGCGTGCGCGCCGCCTGCGCCTCGATCAGCTGGTGCACGCACACGTCGCGCGGGTACTCGGCGGCGGTGTCGTTCCACTCGCTGACGATACGCTCGCGCTCCGCTGCCGAGAGCAGCGACACGGTGCCGAGCGGCTGCGCGGGATCGCGCGCGATCTCCGAGAGGAGATGCGCGAGATGCTCCAGCATGCGGCCCGCCGCGTCGGCGTCGAAGCGCGGTTCGTCGAAGGCGAGCTTGAGCAGCAGACGAGGCTCGGCATACGCGTAGAGCGTCAGCGCGTAGTTGGTGCGCTCGTGGAGGCGGAAGCGCCGGTTCGCGTAGGCCGGGCCCTTCGCGCGCATCTGTGAATCGAGCAGCGCGTGGTCGAACACGAGCAGGCTCTCGAAGAGCGGCGCACCGGAGCGCAGCTCGGACCAGCCTTGCAGCTCGACGAGCGGCGTGTGCTCGTGGGGTCGCGTTTCGCGCTCGGAAGCGCGCAGGGCTCGCAGCCAATCGGCGAGCGACTGCTCGGGGCGCAGCGTCACGCGAACCGGCAGCGTCGCGATGAAGAGGCCGACGATTCCGTCTGCGTCCGGAACCGAAGTCGCGCGCCCGGCGCGCGTGGCGCCGAAGACGACGTCGGACTCGCCGCTCATTCGCGCGAGCAGCAGCGCGAACGCGCCCTGCACGAGCGTGCCCACGCTGACGCCGGCCTCGCGCGCGACGCGTGCGAGCGCGTTCGTGGTCTCTTCGGCGAGCGAGACTTCGCGTTCGCCGCGTCCGGTCGGTGTACCCGCCACCGGTGAGCCGGGCAGGGGCGTCGGAGCGCGGAAGCCCGCGAGTCGGGCGCGCCAGAACCGCTCGGCCTGCGCGAGATCCAGCCGCGCGAGGTGCTCGACGTGGTCGCGGTAGGGCGGCGGCGAGGGCACTTCGATCGAGGCGCCGAGACGCTGCGCGTCGTAGCGCGAGAACACTTCGTCCAACACGATCGGGAAGGAACGGCCGTCGAGCAGGATGTGGGGGAAGGTCCAGACCATCTCCCAATGCCGCTCGCCGAGTCGGACGAGCGACAGCCGAACCAGCGGCGCCTCGCGCAGATCGAAGCCTCGTTCGCGATCGGCGCGGAGTCGCTCCGCGAGACGCC
>JALOQG010000223.1 GCA_025453505.1 Myxococcota bacterium
TCGGCGACCATCGCGACGATCTGCGCGAGCAGCGTCTCCGATCCGACGCGCTCGGCGCGGATCACGAGCGATCCCGTGCCGTTGACGGTCGCCCCGGTCACGCGATCGCCCGCGCGCCGCGCGACCGCGATCGGCTCGCCGGTGATCATCGACTCGTCGACCGCGCTCGATCCTTCGAGCACGACCCCGTCGACCGGGATCTTCTCGCCGGGTCGCACGCGCAGGCGGTCTCCGACGCGAACGTCCTCGAGCGGCACGTCCTCCTCACGGCCGTCGGCGTCGATCCGCCGCGCCGTCTTCGGGGCGAGACCGAGCAGTGCACGGATCGCCGCTCCGGTGCGGCTGCGGGCGCGGAGCTCGAGGACCTGGCCGAGCAGCACCAGCGTCACGATCACGGCGGCCGCCTCGAAATACACGGCCACCTGGCCGTGATGGCCGCGGAACGAATCGGGGAAGAGCTCCGGCGCGACGGCCGCGAGCACGCTGTAGGCCCAGGCGGCGCCGGTTCCGATCGCGATCAGGGTGAACATGTTGAGGTGTCGCGTGCGCAGCGAGTTCCAACCGCGCACGAGGAAGGGCCAGCCCCCCCACAGCACGACGGGCGACGCGAGCGCGAGCTGGATCCAGATCAGCGTGCGCGGCGCGACGCGGCCGACGAGCGGCGCGCCGGGCAGCATCTCGGCCATCGCGATCGCGAAGACCGGCAGCGTCAGCGCGAGGCTCACCCGGAAGCGCCGCGTCATGTCCTCGAGTTCGGGGTTCTGTTCGTCGGGGACGCCGCTCACCGGTTCGAGCGCCATGCCGCAGATCGGGCAGCTTCCCGGCGCATCGCGCACGATCTCGGGATGCATCGGACACGTGTAGGAGCCGGCGTGCTTCGCTGCATCCGCCGGTGCGGCGGGCGAGAGGAAGCGCGCGGGATCGGCGCGGAACTTCTCGACGCAACGCGCCGAGCAGAACGCGTAGGACACGCCCGCGTGCACATGCCGGTGCGGAGAGCCGGGCTTCACCGTCATCCCGCACACGGGATCGGTCATGGGCGCATCGGGGCCCATCAGCGCCCGCCGATCTGCGTGAAGCGGGAGAAGACCTCCATCAGCTCGGCGATCTTCTCCTGCCTCTCCTTCGGCCGGCCGGAGGTGATCGCGTCGGCGACGCAGTGTTCGACGTGGTTCTGGAGCAGGAGCTTCCCCACTCCGTCGAGGGCGGCGCGGACGGCGGCCACCTGCAGCAGCACGTCGACGCAGTAGCGGTCGGCGTCGATCATGCGTTCGATCGCCGCGACCTGTCCGGCGATGCGTCGGATGCGTTTGCGGGCCTGGTCTCGGGTTTCGGCGTCCATGCCGGGAACCTATACCCCCTATGGGTATACGTCAATCGGCCGCGCGGGCGGGATCCGCTACGAGGCGAAGAGCGCGCGAACGCGCGCGGCGGCCCGCGCGACGTCCTCGAGCGGCGGCGGATTGCCGGAGGGCTCGCCCTCGCCGAGCCACGCGGCGCGGCCCGATTCGACGAGGCGCTGCTGCACGATGCGGATGTCGCGCGTGAGGCGCGTCGGGCCGACCTTCATCGTCTGGCGATAGATGAAGGCCTGGAGATGGGCGAGCGAGACGTGCTCCCACCAACGCAGCGGCGTGGAGGTCGGCGCGGGCGGCTCGCGCATCGACGTCTTGCCCTCGCCGGTGTCGTAGAAGTAGACGGGCTGCCCGGTCGCGCACGCCTCCGTCATCATCGACACGCTGTCGCCCGTCACGATGATCGCGTCGGCCAGCGCGAGGAAGCCGAAGAACGGGTTCTCGGCGTCGTCGCGACGCCAGCGATACAACATCGCGGGCACCGTGACGCCGCCGAATAGTGCGTCGACCGTCGCGGCGGGCGTGCGCGCGCTGGTGGTGACGAGCAGCGAGCCACCGCGCTTGCCGGCCAGCTCGGACGCCTGCCGCGCGAGCCGCGCACCCGAGTTCGGATCGAAGGGATACGGGCCACTCGGCCCGCCGGCGAGCACCGTCACGTAGGGCCGCGGAAGCTGCGTGACGCGCGGCGCCCACTCGAGCGCGGCATTCGCCAACCGCTCTCGCGTGACGCGATGCAGCGGCGCTTCGTTGTGTAGGACCGTCGGCCCCTTCGGCAGCCGGTACTGGGGCGTCGTCACGACCAGATCCCAGCGATCCAGACGCGCCCAGGGCCGGCCGACGTGGACGAGCTTCGTGCGGCCGCCCGAGTGCGCCTTGATCCAGCGCGCGATCGGCTCGTTGCGGCGTCCGGCCGTGATGACGAGGTCCGGCCACGGCGGCAGCAGGACGCTCGAACGATCCTGCGCGACGCCGGCGAGCGTCGCCATGAAAGGCAGGTTCAGGACGCGCTCGTACTTCTTGTAGACGAAGCGCTTCTCTTCGAAGCCCCAGCCGAGCGCCTCGCCGAGCGCGTGCACCTGCGTGTTGTCGCCCGCGCGATGCCCCATGAGGAGCCACACGCTCGGCACGTGCGACGGCGCGGTCGCCTCGCGCTCGACCGTACGGCCCGCGATGCGAGCTGCGCCTGGACTCTCGGCACCGGTCGCGCGCATGCCCCCTCCGCGACCCTGGAACTGGAATCGCGACAAGTATTTCGGCGCTGTCTCGCCCTGGCAAGCGGCCGGTGTCTCGTCACTCATCCGCGTTGACTCCGCGAGCGCAGCGCCAGGAACCCGACGGCTCCCGCGAGCAGCGCGATCGGGCCCCATCCCGCGACCACCGGGGGCACGAAGCGGCCATATCCCAACGACGTCGCCACACCCGACAGGAGCAGATAGCCGACCGCCTGCAGCGCCGAAAGCACGAGGGTCTGCGCGGGCGTCCAGAAGGGCGGCCCGGCCGTCGCGATCAACAGGCCCAGCGCCGGCAGGACCAGGCACGCGAGCGGCGACGCGAGCTTCTGGTGCAGGTCCACGCGGAAGATCGTGGCGTCGAACCCACTCTCCTCGACGTCCCGGATCTCGCGCCGCAGCGCGCGCAGCGTCAGGTGCGAGGTGTCCACCTCGGCCGGCAGATCCTGGCCGAGCGCGGCCAGCGGGCTCGTCGGAGTGAGCTCGGCTTCGCCGTCCTTCACCTCGACGCGGAGCGGATCGACGAGATCCCAGACGCCTTCGCCGATGTGGCGTGCGATCGCCGCGTCGGTGCGGCTCTTCGGCAGCCACTGCGGCGTCAGCTCGTACACCGTGACGCCGACCGCCTCGCCGGCGAGCGGGTCGAGCCGCTGCGCGACGTAGAGGTGTTCGTCGACCCGGTACCAGAGCGAGGTGCGCACGGCGCCTTGCGAGCCGCGCTTGATCTCGGTCTGCTTCAGATAGCTGGCGCGGGCGTTGGCGCGCGGCACCAGCTCGTTGTTGAAGCCGTGATACGTCACGGTGATCACGGCGCACAGGAGCAGGATCGGGCGGACCGCGCGCAGCGTGGACACGCCGCAGGCCCACAGACCCACCAGCTCGCCGCGCCGCGAGAGCAGGCTCATCGTCAGGGCCGCCGCGACCAGCAGCGCCATCGGCACGACCCGCGCGGCGAGCACCGGCGCGCGCGCGGTGTAGAAGCGCAACACCTCCTCCGCGCTGGAACCGTACTTGGCGAACCACTGCAGATTGTCGATCACGTCGCCGAGGACGAACGCCACCAGCAGTGCGACGAAACACAGCAGTGCGGTCTCGCCGAAGAGCGCGAGGACGTAGCGGTCGAGCGGACGCCGTCGTACGCGCTTCTCGCGCTCCGACGGCTCGCGCGCGGGCACCGCGATCGCCGCGCCGCGACCACGCTTCTCGCGCTCGCGTCGCGGCAGGCGCAGCAGCTCGCTCCACAGCCACGCGACCGCGAAGGCGAGCACCGCGTTCGGCAGCCACACCGCGAGGGAGACGGGCGCCTCGGGACGCCGCAGCAAGCCGTTGCCGAGCTGGACGAGCGCGTAGTAGAGCAGCGTCGCCGCGACGCCTGCGAGCGCGCCCGCCGTACGCGAGGAACGCGCGCCGCGCAGCGCGAGCGGCACCGCGAGCAGGGTCAGCCCGAGCGTCGCGAACGGCATCGCGAGACGGCGGTGCAGCTCGACCGCGGCGTCGCGACGCTCTCGTGCGTCGGCGGATCCGCGCGAGAGCTGGCGCAGCTCTTCGCCGCTCGCGCCGGCGAGCCGTTCGGTCGCTCCGCCGTCCGAACCTTCGGGCGGCAGCATGTGCTGCATGTGGTGGAATCGCAGATACGCCGGCGGCGTGGTGCCGGTCAGCAGGATGCCCTCGTCGAGCGTGATGCGCGTGCCGCCGCCGGCCGCGGGCTCGACCGACGCCTCTTCGGCGAAGAAGGTCTCGCCGATCGACGGAACCCAGAGCAGCACGCCGCGCAGCTCGTCGCCGCGACTCGACACCTCGCGCGCCTCGAGCCGGAACTCGCCGAACGAGTGCACGGTGCCGGCGCGCAGCGACGCCGCGGGGTTCTCGCGCACCAGCTCCGCGAAGGCGGCTTCGAGCCGGCGATTGGCCCACGGTGCGCCGATCAGCGACACGACGATCGCGAACGCGGTCAGCGCGCCGGCCACGAGCGCGAGCGGCGCTGCCAGTTGGCGTGCCGGCTCGATGCCGCCCGCTTCCATCGCCAGGATCTCGCGATCCGCGCCGAGCCGCCCGAGACCGATCAGCGCGCCCACCAGCGCGGCGAACGGCAGCGATCGCCCGAGCGACGGAATCACCTGATAGGCGGCGAGCCCGATCACGTCGCCGACGTCGAGGCCGCGGTTGACCGCGAGGTCGGCCAGCGCCAGGAGTTGGACCGTCAGCGCGAGGGTCGTGAATCCGACCAGCGTGAACACGATCGGGAACCACAACTCGGTCGCGACGTAGGCGACGAGCTTCGGTCCGATGCGTCGCCGCGGCACGCGCAACGGTGTGGCGGTCGATGTCCTCTGCGTCACGAGCGATCCGAGATGTCGATGGCGCTGCGCGCTGGACACGCTCCGTCGGCGAGGAACGATTCGCGCGCGTCGCGAGGGATCGAGAGGAGACCCGAGAGGGGGCGAGCGGCGGCAGGGTACGGGAGTGCTCCGAGCCTGGCCACCCCGGGGCCGCTTGTTACGTTGGCTCGGGGAGGCGCGCCATGTCCGTCTTCGACTACGAAGCATTCGAAGCAGCGCCGCTTCGCAGCGAACCCTACGAACACGTCGTCGTGCCCGGCTTCGTGCGCCGCGAGCTGCTC